>NZ_JACJPU010000023.1:0-81138 GCF_014696235.1 Sphaerospermopsis sp. FACHB-1194
AAGAGTTTGTAGGAGTTGATTTAGGAATAAATCATCTAGCAATATTATCAACAGGAGAAGTATTTGATGGAGTAAAAAGTTATAAAAAGTATGAGAAAAAGTTAGCAAGAATGCAATATTTGAACCGTCATAAACAAAGAGGTTCAAATAATTATAGAAAAGCCCAAATCAAAATAGCAAGATTACACCAAAAAATAGCCAACATCAGAAAAGATACATTACACAAAATTACTACCTATATTAGCAAAAACCACGCGGTGATAGGGATAGAAGATTTGAATGTATCTGGGATGTTAGCAAATGGGAAATTATCAAAAGCTATAGCCGATATGGGCTTTTATCAATTTAGAAGGCAGCTAGAATATAAAACACAACTGTATGGTAGTAAGTTAGTAATTGTGGATAGATATTATCCCAGTAGCAAGACTTGCTCAACTTGTGGAGAAAAGAAATCATCACTCTCATTATCTCAAAGAGTGTTTAAATGTGATAGTTGTGGCTTTGAGATTGACAGAGATTTAAACGCTGCGATTAATTTAAAACAAGAAGCGGTCAGATTGATCGTGTTAGCCTGTGGACTAGATAGTGCCGACACTGCTAGGGTGAAACAGGAAGAAAAAGCCAACTTTTGTTAGCATTAGTTAGCTTTTTTGTATCGGATAATTATTAATTATTTACTAGATATTTTGCTATGAGTTTTATGATCCAAACCCACCCTGAAGCTAAACGTGTAGAAGAATTGCGACGTTTATTACAACAAGCCAGCTATGCTTACTATGTCCTCGATGCACCAATAATGGAAGATACGGTTTATGACCGACTGTATCGAGAATTACAGGAATTAGAAACGAAATATCCAGAATTAATCACTCCTGATAGTCCTACTCAGCGTGTGGGTGAACGACCAGCAACTCATTTTACATCAGTACGGCATAATATACCTCTATATAGTTTGGAAAATGCTTTTAATGTTGAAGAGTTGCAAAATTGGGATCAACGTTGGCAGCGACACATACCACCTCAGTATTCTCTGGGGGAAGCGGACTATGTAGCGGAATTGAAAATTGATGGTGCGGCTTTGGCGTTGACTTACCAAAATGGTATTCTGGTAAGAGGTGCAACTAGGGGTGATGGGGTGATGGGTGAAGATATTACCCAAAATGTGCGGACTATTCGCTCTATTCCCTTACGTTTGAATTTTGACGGTTTGGCAGAAATTGAAAAGGTGGAAGTACGGGGAGAGGTATTTTTACCTTTGGAAGTGTTTAAACAAATTAATGAGAAAAGGCAAAAAGCAGGTGAACAGTTATTTGCCAATCCGCGTAATGCTGTAGCTGGTACGTTAAGACAGTTAGATTCGCGTATTGTTGCCCAACGTCAATTAGATTTCTTTGCTTATACTCTGCATATTCCCGGTTTGGATGATGCTAGTATTGCTAATACCCAATGGGAAGCTTTGGAATTGTTACAAAGGCTAGGCTTTCGCGTTGATACTAATCATAAACTCTGTCATTCTCTCAGTGAAGTTGCGGAATATTACCAATATTGGGACACGGAACGGCTAAATTCACCCTATATGACGGATGGGGTGGTGGTAAAATTGAATGCTTTTAAGCTGCAAGAACAACTAGGGTTTACACAGAAGTTTCCCCGTTGGGCGATCGCTCTCAAATATGCAGCCGAGGAAGCGCCTACTCGTGTAGAAAATATTACTGTCAATGTAGGCAGAACCGGAGCATTAACACCTTTGGCGGAAATGCGCCCCGTACAATTAGCAGGTACTACTGTTTCCCGTGCTACATTACATAATAGCGATCGCATTCAGCAATTAGATATCCGTATTGGTGATACTGTCATTGTTCGCAAAGCTGGGGAAATTATCCCGGAAGTAGTACGGGTAATTAAAGAACTACGCCCTGCAAATACCGAACCTTTTATCATGCCTACCCATTGTCCTGTATGTGGTCAACCGGTGGTGCGAGAATCAGGAGAAGCTGTTACTAGATGTGTAAATGCTTCCTGTCCTGCCATTCTCAAAGGAGAGATTGAACATTGGGTAAGTCGGGATGCTTTAGATATTAAAGGAATGGGTGAAAAACTGGTGCATCAACTGGTAGATAAAAGTTTAGTCCATTCTGTTGGCGATTTATACGAATTGACAGAAGACAAGTTATGTGCATTAGAAAGGATGGGGAAAAAGTCAGCGCAAAAATTAATCAGTGCGATCGCTCAATCCAAAAATCAACCTTGGTCCAGGGTATTATATGGTTTAGGCATTCGTCATGTAGGTAGCGTCAACGCCCAATTATTAACCGAGAAATTTACCACCGTGGAAAAATTAGCCGCTGCAAAACAATCTGATATAGAAGGTGTTTATGGTATCGGTGCAGAAATTGCCCAATCAGTTTCTCAGTGGTTTCGCATCAGTGCAAATCAAACTTTAATTTCTCGTCTTCA
Organism: Sphaerospermopsis sp. FACHB-1194; assembly: GCF_014696235.1. NCBI lineage: Bacteria > Bacillati > Cyanobacteriota > Cyanophyceae > Nostocales > Aphanizomenonaceae > Sphaerospermopsis > Sphaerospermopsis sp. FACHB-1194. The sequence continues at coordinate 2,458 of NZ_JACJPU010000023.1, forward strand.
AGCCATTGGGTTACAATTAGCTAACATCGAAACACCGAAAATAACAAGTGAAATTAATCCCAATATTGCAGGTAAAACCTTTGTGGTAACGGGTACTTTACCTAATTTAAAACGCGATGAAGCAAAAGCATTAATTCAAAAAGCTGGTGGGAAAGTCACTGACTCTGTGAGTAAAAAAACTGATTTTTTAGTTGTAGGTGCTGATGCAGGATCTAAATTAGAAAAAGCGCAATCTTTAGGAATTAAACAGTTAAATGAGGCACAGTTATTAGAGATGTTAAAGGAGTAATATGAAAAATTCATAATTGATAATTAATAATTCATAATTAGGTGACAAATAATGATTTAAAATCTACTTGAAACCAGTCCGCTGAAAGCAGTACAGGGAATCAAACCCTTGTAAATGATGTTTTAAATTGTGAATTATGAATTACTAATGATTAATCATGTTAAAATATACCCGGATCACATAATCAATGGCAGGAAGTAATTATCTATTCTTCAATCCTGAATCCGCAGGTGATCTCACTTGTATTGGGAGCATACCAATTTTGCGAAAATAAACGCACCCACACCAAAAACTCTCGCTTAACTCTCTTACCTTTGTGTCCTTTGCGCCCTTTGCGGTTCAATCATATCAGACCCTTGGATCATTTTATGTCGTTAGATAAAAATAAATTTACACATTTGGGATGCTCCCCTTGTATTCTTTTAACAAAATGATATCATCACGGGTTAATGACTCATAATCACTTTTTTCCTATTCCCCATTCCCAAACCTAAAATATATGATAAATAATCCCATGAAATTAATATGATACATCAAACTTCCGTCCGCTGGCGTTTAGGACTAAGTTTATCGTTACTTACGGTGTTTTTATGGGGAATTTTACCAATTGCCTTAAAGGTAACACTACAAGTTTTAGATGTCTATACCGTTATTTGGTTTCGGTTTTTGATGTCGTTTATATTGCTGGCAATTTATTTGTTTGTACAAAAAAAATTACCAACAATCGAACAATTACGTTCTAGTTCGGGAAAATTATTAGCAATAGCGACAATATTTTTGGGAGGTAATTATTTTCTCTTCATGCAAGGTTTAGCATTAACAACTGCCAGTAATGCAGAAGTAATTATTCAGTTATCTACTGTGTTATTAGGTTTTGGGGGTTTAGTTATTTTTAGAGAACGTTATACATTATGGCAATGGTTTGGTGTTAGTGTCTTAACTTTAGGGTTTTTATTATTTTTTAAAGCTCAAATTACCAATTTAATTACAGCCCAAGGACAATATCTTGTAGGTAGTGGATTACTTGTATTAGGTGCTGTTTGCTGGGCTATTTATGCCTTGGCACAAAAGCAACTATTACAATCTTTATCATCTTATCATATTATGCTAATTATTTATGGCGGCTGTGCTTTATTATTTACGCCATTTACCAAAGTCTATAAAATTTTTAATCTCGATTTTCTGCATTTATCAATGTTATTATTTTGTGGTTTAAATACTTTAATTGCTTATGGTTCTTTTGCTGAATCTTTAGAACATTGGGAAGCTTCCAGAGTCAGTGCAGTTTTAGCTTTAGCTCCCATTGTCACTTTAATAGCTGTGGAGTTGGTAGCGGGTATTTTTCCCCAGCTTATTCCCCCAGAAAATATTACCTTAATAGGAATTATTGGCGCTTTATTAGTTGTTTCTGGTTCAGTGGCGATCGCCTTGGGTAAGTCTGCAAAATAGAATTTACTGGAAAATTCAGAATTTCCGAAGTTTTTTCAAATAGTTCTTCTCTAAATAGATCAACATAATTAAACGTAAAATAATCTGTGGATAGATCCCTGACTTCTTGAAGAAGTCGATGATTTGAGTCTGAGGTTTTTTAATGTTGAGTTACTGTTCAAAAACAAAGATATTTGATTTTGCAGTCTCATGCAATACAAAAAACATAATTTTTACAAAAATTTTCACAAGGTTTAGATTTATTTACTCTAGAAAGCTACATCATAAACACTGAGGCAAGAGTTTTTTTTATTTACTAAAATTTTCAATATATATCTATATAAATCAATAGACCCACATCCATTTAGGTACAAATTGCTCTAATGATTGAATAGCTAAATTTTTATTTCAGCAGACAAAAAAAGCTCAAAACTATCCAGAACACAGATGTAATCAATAGTATATAAATTAATCAACAGGGTGTTTTAATAACTACCAAATTTAACGCCTCGCTAGACAACATCACGGAAACATTTGAGCGATGAATAGTTTGTTTGGTAACTTTTCCAGCAGCTGGAAAAAAAAATTCTTATTGCTGGTGCTTTCAATGTTGCTGCCAACATTTGGAATGAGTAATTCTGTGATGGCAGCAGAGCAAATTTACGCTGCTTATTCTATCCTGGAAATTCCTATTCCTGTGATGAGTTTAGAAACCTATACAAAAACAGGAATAATTGATGATAAATTAGCAGTTTATCAACAATATATTTCATCTGATAAACTGCAAAAATTACGCAAAATTTTACTTAGTAATGTCAAAATTACTCCCGCAGTTGCGTCACAATTTCTCCACACCCAGCAAGGGGAATTTATGCTGCAACGTTTGGCTAAATTAATTACAGCTAAATCTCCTCAAAATGATTCAGAGATTGAGGATTTACGTACTGCGATTATTTCAGCGTCTGGGGAACCAGAAGGATTAACGTTATTAAATTTATTACGCAATTATCCTAGCAGTAGTATTCGTCTTAACTTAGCTGATAGCTTAGAGATAGCTGGTGAACTGGAAAATATAATTAGTGAAACTCAGCAAGCGATCGCCATACTTCAACAACAATCAAAAATAGAAGCTGCTACTATTCCCAAGAAAAATTTATCCTTCTTAGCAAATTTACAAAATCCTGGTATTTTTACATTTAAAAAATCTACGCTGGAATTTTTTGATATCACCAGAGATCGACATTTATTAACGGATATTTATATTCCCAATCTTCAAAATACCACACCAGTAATTGTGATTTCTCACGGCTTGGGTTTAGATAGCAGTAACTTTCGTTATTTAGCCAAACACTTAGCATCTCATGGATTTGCCGTTGTTGTCCCTAATCATCCTCATCTATTTTTCAACAATAGAAATAATAGGAAACTACAAGAAGCAAATGAATTTATTAATAGACCTTTAGATATAAAATATATATTAGATAAACTAGAAAAAGCTAACCAGTCTGATGGTGAATTTAAAGGTAAATTAAATCTGCAACAAGTGGGAATATTTGGTCAGTCTTTTGGTGGTTATACTGCATTAGCTTTAGCCGGGGCAAAAATCAACTTTCAACAACTACAAAAAGATTGTCAACCAGATGAGCTACAAGATACCTGGAATATGTCTTTATTGTTGCAATGTCGCGCTTTGGAATTGCAAAATAAATCTACACAACAAGAGAATATTAATTTACGAGATCAGAGAATAAAAGCCGCGATAGCTGTTAACCCCATCACCAGTTCTATATTTGGTGAATCTGGTTTAAATCAAATGCAAACTCCTGTGATGTTTATTGGTAGCAGTGAAGATACTGTAGCACCAGCTTTATATGAACAAATCCTACCTTTTTCTTGGTTAACTAATCCCCACAAATATCTTGTTATGCTTGTTGGTGCAACTCATTTTTCTAGCATTGGTAATAGTAACCCTGGAAGTCAACAAATAGCATTACCCCCAGACATGGTTGGTAATGCTTCACAATCGCGTGCTTACATCAATTCTTTAAGTTTGCCTTTTTTCCAAACTTTTGTATATCAAAAACCACAATATCTTCCCTACCTCAACGCTGGTTATGCTCAAACTATTTCTAGTCAATCTTTAGGTTTAAGTCTCGTAAAATCTCTGAACACTCTACAGTTAGCACCAATATTAGAGCATAATCATCAACCAGCTATACCCAAAAAAAAACTCTCTTTAACTATAGTCAGATGGGGATTTTGGATATTAAATATTGGTGTTTCCCTACTACATTTGTTGATTTTTTAGTGATGTTGTTTGTTTAACTCTTTATTCCTACACTGTAATTAAATAGAAAATGCTATATAATTAATTACGTTCGCGCCAGCGTTCCGTAGGCTCTATTTCTAATTAACAATTACGAATTATTTGTGCAGGGTTTTATCAATTTAAACAAACCTGATGACTGGACTTCCCATGACTGCGTAGCACGAGTCAGAAAACTGTTGCGTTTAAAACGAGTGGGACACGCAGGAACTTTAGATCCAGCAGCTACAGGAGTTTTACCCATCGCTTTGGGTAAAGCCACCAGATTATTACAATATTTACCCGGTGAAAAAGCTTATAAAGCTACCGTGCGTTTTGGGGTGCGTACTACTACTGATGATTTACAAGGGGAAGTTATCACCTCTCAACCTTGTCCTGGCTTAAAATTAACCGCCATAGAAACCGAAATACCCCAATTTATCGGTAAAATTGAGCAAATTCCCCCTAGTTATAGTGCGATTCAAGTTGAAGGTAAACGTCTGTATGATTTAGCACGTCAAGGAGAAATTGTGCAAGCACCAGTGAGAACGGTAGAAGTATTAAAAATAGAGATTTTAGACTGGCGTGATAGTGATTTCCCGGAATTGGATTTGGCGATCGCCTGTGGTGCAGGAACATATATTAGAGCGATCGCCCGTGACTTAGGCATACTTTTAAACACAGGAGCAACCCTCGCCGCCTTAACCAGAACAGAAAGCAGCGGATTTTACTTAGAAAACAGCCTCACCTTCACAGACATAGAAAACCAACTGCAAACCGGCACATTTCAAACCATCTCCTCAGATGCAGCATTACAACAACTATCACCCGTAAGCCTACCAGACACATTAGCCAAAAAATGGTGTCAAGGACAGAAAGTTCCTGTAAATCTCGAAATTTCAGATTTAGTAAGAGTTTATGAACAAGACAACCGCTTTTTAGGAGTTGGAAAAATCCAAGATCAAATATTAATACCCCAAATGGTTTTTGAACCTATTTCTTAATATTCAAACCCACAATATTCTTTTCGCAAAGTATCATAAACATCGGGTATACAACCACGCATTTAAAGGCGAAAATTTTTTGAAGTGGGGTATAAATACCCCTGACAAAAACGGACTCCTGCCTTCTGCCTCTTGCCTTCGTTATTCCCAAGTTCCCACATCCCGTAAAATACTAGGAATCTCACCTTGGGATAAGGGAAACTCTAAAATAGTTTCTCTATATCCCAAATATCCCGACTCAGTAAAAGACATCAACATCCGCGCCAACGCTAACCAAACCTCAAACTCATATTCCCAATCACTACCACGTCTAGCACGACCAGCAATAGAACGTAAAGCCCAAAAATAAGAATTTCTGACCACCGAACTACCTTTTTTAAATTCTGGTACATCCTCATGGTGAATAAATAAAACATTATTTTCAATTCTCGCTCTCATAATAATTTTATATTTTCGGCAAACCCTAATGACTGATTACTGATAAAAGTTGGTAAGGCCAAGTAGGAATGCGTTTGACATCCCCTGTTATTGTTCCTTGAGACTCAATAGATTCTCAAGTTTTCAAACAACCTCTTAGCAATTTTTGATTACTTCTAATAGTTCACTAGGATGATTAATTAAAAAATCAGGATTTTCCTTAGCTAGTGCTTCAGGAGAATTAAAACCCCAAGTAACAGCAACTACTTTAATATTAGCTTTTTTGGCTGCTTCTACATCTCTGGTTTCATCTCCCACATAAATTACTATTTGTGGTTTGATTTGCTTTTGTCTTAATACATTATTAATTATAGTTGTTTTCCCAAAAATTGTTACTCCTGAGTGAATAAATTCAAATAAATAATCTAAATCATGACATTTGAGAAATGCACTTACATTTTCTTGAGAATTAGAAGTAATAATTCCCAATCTATATTCTTTATTTTTGAGTTCTGTAAGTGCTTCTTTAATTCCTGGTATAGATTCTAAATCTTTGATTTTGTTTTTTAATTCCCCTTTAACTTTTTTCACTAAAAAAGGTATCTTAAACAAAGATATACCTGAATATCTAATAATTTCTCTAGAGGTTAAGTTCCTTAATAGAGTCAGTTCATTAGCAGATATTTGTACATAACCAAACTCTACAGCTAACCGATTGGCAATAGTTACAAGAGCATCTACTGTATCTGCAATTGTGCCATCAAAATCAAAGATGATTACTTTTCGAGTCATTTTTTAGTTTAGATGAGTCAAGATTAGCGCGGGCATTTCTTCGTAACATTTTGGGTTTAATGCGTCGCAAAGCTGATGCTGTAAATCGTCTATCCCACTCCTCATCTGTGATTTGTGCTAATTCTACCAGTTTGGGCGCTAAATTTTCAGGATATGGTTGAAAATCTGTAACATCAGTTATTTGAGCAAAACGCTGATTCCACGGACATACATCTTGACAAATATCACAACCGGCAACCCATCCATGCAAGTTAGTTTTAATATTTTCTGGTAATGTTTCTGCTCGATTTTCAATAGTGTGATAAGCAATGCACCTGTTAGCATCGACTACGAACGGTTGAGTAATTGCAGCAGTAGGACAAGCTTGGATACATCTTGTACAATTACCGCAATGTTGGGTAGCAGAGCGATCGCTCTCTAACTCAATATTAGTTAATATTTCTCCTAAAAATACCCAAGATCCATACTCTCTTGTAATGAGATTACCATTTTTGGCAATCCAACCAATACCAGCTTTTTGCGCCCAAACTTTATCTTGTACTGGTCCGGTGTCTGCATAATATCTGGCTTTTATACCTTCACCCTGTGATTCTAACCAGGTAGCCAGTTGTTTTAGTTTCTTGTGCAGTACCTTATGATAATCTCTTCCCCAGCCATAACGGGAAATTTTCGCGTATTCTTCCCCTTCTGGATGTTGATGTGGTGTGTAATAATTTAACGCCACACAAATCAGCGATCGTACTTCTGGCATTACCAAACTAATATCCTGACGTTTTGGGTTTCCCATCCATTCCATATCAGCGTGATAACCCATTGCTATCCATGATTGCAGCTTTTGAATTTCTGTAGCGTCTACCCCTTCTACCGCAGCAAAACCCACTTTGTGAAAGCCTATCTCTTGGGCTTTCTCTTTGATGACACTACTAGTTAAGCTACACTTTTTCATGTTTACACTCCTTCCTGGTGTAGTTGCTAAGTTTTTTGTGTTAATGAACCGCAAAGTACGCAAAGTACACAAAGCAAGACTAGGAGTAATTTTTTACCTCAAAGGGGTTAATCAGAAAAATTGCTTTGACATTATACACAATATCATCATTTTTTTTATTTGTTCTCCTTAACTCTATGATTTGTAAATTTTATTTGCATTTTGTTAAGAAATAATGCAAAATAGTTGACAAGAGGTCAAGCAACCCAGAGTGATGCCCACCTCCCACTGATTAACAACAAATTTAGTTAATAAACTGTGGTGAATATAATGACTTTCACTTCTGATTCAGCTTCAACCCGCTTTTCTGGTGCTTTAAACTACAGCAACCAAACAATTGATACTGTCACCTCAACCATTGCTGTATTTAAAGCCCTCAGCATTGATGACCAACTAGCAGTTTTGTGGTACGCATACACAGAAATGGGTAAATCCATTACCCCAGCCGCTACAGGTGCAGCTAGATTACAACTGGCAGAAGGTTTGTTGAATCAAATCAAACAAATGTCTCATGCAGAGCAGTTAGAAGCGATGCGTGATTTAGCTGGTCAAAAAAATACTCAAGTTTCTCGCTCTTACGGTATTTTCAGTGCTAACACTAAGTTAGCTTTCTGGTACGAATTAGCAGAATTAATGGCAAAAGGTTTTGTAGTACCGGTACCACCAGGTTATCAGATTTCCCGTGATGGCGCACAAGTTTTACAAACTCTCAAAGAATTAGATTTTGGTCAGCAAATTACAGTTTTCCGCAAAGTAGTTACAGAAATGGGTGTTGATCCTTTAGCTGACTAATTGCTGATATTCTTCCAACCTCAATGTCTTTTTACAATTTTATTCCCAGGTAATTACTTGGGAATAATTTATTTTTAGGAGTCAGGAGTCAGGGGGAAGTTAATAACCCAATTCCCCATTCCCAATTCCCAATTCCCAATTCCCCATTCCCCATTCCCAGCAGTTAAAAATATGAATATTACTATTGAAGGAATTACAGAACCAACTATATTGCGTTATTTTACCACTTTAAACGCAGGTGATTTTACAAATACTGCGGCATTATTTACTGAAGATGGTTTGATGTATCCACCTTTGGAGTCTGCGGTTATGGGACGAAATGCGATCGCTTCCTATCTCCATCAAGAAGCGCAAGACATTAAAGCCGAACCCCACCAAGGAATTATTGAAAATTCAGCAGATCAAAAAATCCAAATTCAAGTTACAGGTAAAGCACACACTTCTTGGTGTAGTGTTAATGTTTTATGGTTATTTATCCTCAACCCACAACAGGAAATTCTAGAAGCTAAAATCAAACTTTTAGCTTCACCCCAAGATTTACTTTCCCTGCGTCCACCAAATAAAGAATATACTAAGTAAGTCGGCTTGAAAAAACCGAGGTATGTTACAAAAGGTAAATCCCCTGAAAGTCTCTTCCCTCTTGCCTTTTGCCTCTTGACTTTTGCCTTGCCATAACGATAAATTTTAACGCCTACCTACTTATTACGCCATTCAATAATTATACAATTGCTTCACTTTACCTCTGGAAAAAATGCCAAGTCTCCACCTATTACGGTGGGAACTAAAACTGCACGGTCTAAGAGGATGTTTGAAAAGTCGGAAAGGATGTAAAAAATCTCTCTCAGTATAAGCTGTGAATAGTGAATAGACAGCACGCCTGTAAGCAACATGAGTAAAGCATACCCCAGCAATCTGACTCGTGACCAGTATGAATTGATAAGTGACATGATTCCAGAACCAAAACCAGGAGGTCGTCCGCGTGAAGTCGATATGTGGGAAATCCTGAACGCGATATTTTATGTGTTGGTAGAAGGAGTCAGATGGCGGAGTTTGCCTGGGGATTTTCCAGCATGGCAGACAGTGTACACATATTTCCGCAATTGGCGGAAGGATGGAACATGGTTGCGTATCCACGATAGCCTACGAGATTGGACAAGGATTGAAATCGAACGTCATTCTTTACCGTCTGAGGCGATTATCGACAGCCAAAGTGTGAAAAGTGCGGCAATGGTGAGTCAATCAGTGGGCTTTGATGCAGGCAAGAAAATTACAGGGCGTAAGCGATTTCTGACAGTCGATACCTTGGGTTTAGTCTTAGAGGATGTTTGAAAAGTCGGAAAGGATGTAAAAAAGCTCTCTCAGTATAAGCTGTGAATAGATAATAAACAGGACCCAGAGAGTAGTATGAGTAAAGCATACCCCAGTAACCTGACCCGTGACCAATATGAATTAATCAGCGACCTGATTCCAGAGCCTAAACCTAGAGGACGCAAGCGTGAAGTCAATATGTGGGAAGTCCTAAACGCGATTTTTTATATCTTGGTAGAAGGAGTGAGATGGAGAGCATTACCAGGGGAGTTTCCACCCTGGCATTGGATTATTCAGGTAGTTCTTCGACCAGAGCAGACCAAGGGCTTTACTTTACTCAAAAAACGTTGGGTGGTGGAACGCACTTACGGTTGGTTGATGGGGTGTCGGCGATTAGTCAGAGATTATGAGTTATTACCCGAAACCTCTGAGACTTTTATCTACCTTGCCATGATCCGTATTATGGTGAGGCGACTTGCTTAAATTTTGACTGCCAAAAACTTTTCAAACACCCTCTAATGGTTTAGTGTGCAAATAGCGGCTGGTAGTAGCAACGGAAGCGTGTCCTAAACTTTAACTAACCAGATGGATAGGTGCGCCCCGGTCTAGCAGCAATTCTCATTTTAAGGTTTCATGACATTTAAACCCTTACATTCATAGGGTTTTACAATTCTTAACAAATCCGGGGTTCGCTGAAATGGCGCAAACTCGTTTCAAAATGAGAATTGCTGTCCAAAATCAGCTTAATTTCTGTTATAAAAAGCGATAGGGGGTAGTACCTACCCCTGAAAATTAATCGAGATGTTAATTGCTGAATTATATTAGCGTATTGTTTCAGGAGGTTAAAAATGAAGTTCTTAGATAATTATAAATTCTCAAAAATTCAAATTACATTAGGTATTTTTTTTCTGTGTTTAGTTGGAATGATAGGGTTTAGTTTATTTAAAGTGTTTCTTGCAGATACACCCGAAAGAAGTACCAATAAATATTTAAAAGCATGGAAAGAAAATAATGTTAACGAGATGAAAAAATTAAACTGTTTTTCTAAAGAGGTTTTAGATGCTCCTAATTTTGATGTTCAGTCATGGGATATACAGTCATGGAATATAATAGAAACAAAGGAGAATAATGAAAACATGGACTCTAAATATTTTAGCATTTTTGTAAAAGTAAATTACTTTTATGGTAATAATTCTATCAAACGTACAATTGTTTTTGATGTATGGAATAGTGAAGAATTATTTGAAGCTGGTAAAAGAGCAATAGATAGCCATCAACAAAGCGTAGCCAAAATTTTGGATTACACAAATGAATGGTTAGGTAAGCCTACTGAAAGTCACCGTGATAACCCTATTATTGTAAATCGTGAGTCTTATTCACTAGAAAAGTACTGTATTTATAAAATGAAGGAGGATAGTTAGGGTTGCTTCGACCTTTAGAGGATGTTTGAAAAGTCGGAAAGGATGTAAAAAAGCTCTCTCAGTATAAGCTGTGAATAGATAATAAACAGGACCCAGAGAGTAGTATGAGTAAAGCATACCCCAGTAACCTGACCCGTGACCAATATGAATTAATCAGCGACCTGATTCCAGAGCCTAAACCTAGAGGACGCAAGCGTGAAGTTGATATGTGGGAAGTCCTAAACGCGATTTTTTATATCTTGGTAGAAGGAGTGAGATGGAGAGCATTACCAGGGGACTTTCCACCCTGGCAGACAGTGTACACATATTTCCGAAACTGGCGTAAAGATGGGACATGGTTGGACATCCATGACCGTCTGCGCGAGTGGACAAGAATTGAACTCCAGAGGCATCGGTGTCCATCAGAGGCGATTATCGACAGTCAAAGCGTCAAAAGCGCAGCAATGGTAAGTCAAGCTGTGGGCTATGATGCGGGTAAGAAAATCACGGGACGCAAGCGATTTATGACAGTTGATACCTTGGGGTTAGTCTTACGAGTCTTGGTGACAGCAGCCAATGTGGGCGAGCGAGAAGGGGTAAAACAGGTTCTCACACGAGTTCAAAAATCTCCACACCAGGTATCTCGTCTGACAACTATCTGGGTAGATGGTGGTTTTGACGGTGAGCCGTTTATGCAGTGGGTCATGTATTTTAACTCTTCCTTACCCTACCGTGAATTTTTCAGAAAATCTTAATTATGATGACACTTTACCAACTCCCCAGGAACAAAAGCACCATTTTCTGTAATAATGGCAGTAATTAAATCTGCGGGAGTAACATCAAAAGCAGGATTATAAAATTCTACTCCTGAAGGTGTCAAAACAGTATCACCAACTTGATAAACTTCTGAAGGATGACGTTCTTCAATAGGAATTTGACTACCATTAGCTAAGGTAAAATCAATAGTAGAAATCGGTGCAGCGACAAAGAACGGAATATTATGAGCTTTAGCTACAATTGCTAAACTATAAGTACCGATTTTATTAGCAGTATCTCCATTGGCAGCAATTCTATCAGCACCGACAACCACCGCATCAATTAAACCTTGTTGCATACAATGGGCGGCCATATTATCAGTAATTACAGTAACGGGAATTCCTTCTTGTACGCATTCCCAAGCAGTGAGTTTTGCACCTTGTAAACGGGGACGGGTTTCATCTGCAAATACTCGTGTGAGTCTTCCTTCTCTCCAAGCAGAACGCACTACACCTAAAGCAGTACCATAACCAGCGGTTGCTAAAGCACCGGCATTACAGTGAGTTAATATGATTAACTTTTCTGGGGTTTTGGGTAAAACTGTTAAACCGTGATCACCGATTTTTTCACAGGTTTGGATATCTTCAGCGTTGATAGTTTGGGCAGTTTCTAGGAGAATTTGTTTAATTTCTGCTATTGTTCCCAGAGTTTCATAAGCTGTTTGCATCATTCTCCCAATTGCCCAAAATAAGTTTACCGCAGTGGGACGGGTAGAACGCAATAACTGGGCGACTTGTTCTAAACGGTTTAAAAATTCCGTGCGATCGCTGGTTTCAATTTCCCTTGCACCCAAATACATCCCGTAAGCAGCTGCAACACCAATAGCCGGCGCACCTCTAACTATCATAGTTATAATGGCTTCGGCCATGTCTTCGCTACGATTAATTTCTACCACTGCATACTCATTTGGTAAACGGGTTTGATCTATGAGTAAAACTGAGTTATTCTGCCAAACAACGGGATAAAGCATAAATGGGTAATGGGTAATGGGTAATTGGTGATTGGTAATAGCAAAACTGTCACCTGTCACCTGTCACCTGTAACCTAAGATTTTGGAAAATAAAGAATCATCATAGCAACTTTGGGATGATTATGAGCGATATCGCAAATCTTTCTGATCATCTGCGTTTTTTGCTTAACAATTTTTAACATGATTTTGACCCAAAAATCCCAAAAAAGTTTCAACACTCGTTTTTACCCTCAAATTATTGAGAATGGTTGCGAATGACTCAACGTAATTTCAAGGGTCTTGACTTCTGACAGGGTTGTGTTATGATATTCTTGAAGATAATCCAGGGGATTTATATACCCAAAAACTGAAATTCCCACTGGGTCAGATTTTTTATTGGAATTTATAATATAGAATAGAAAACGCAGATGAACGCAGATAAACGCAGATTAGTTTTTCAGTTTTCATCTGAATAAATGGGATATTTGATTTAAATTAATAGGGGCTATTAATTGAGAAACAGGTTATTAGCGATGGGGAAAGATCAAATTTTAAATTGATTACCCAGTCACCAATCACCAATCACCCACTACTGGGGAAAATAAAGAATCATCATTGCAACTTTGGGATGATGATGAGCGATCGCTTCGGGAATATGACCAAGTAGGGAAAATATCTGGCTTTTTTGTGCCACAGTTCCATTTAACAATAATAAGTCATTAGGTTTGAGTAACCGTGAAACTTCTCTCACAAAATTACCCTGCAATTTTTGTACAGGGATATCTGCTGGTATCCCATCAGTTAAATCAATATCTACTCCTTTGCTACTGACGACTTGTAAAAGTTGTAAAGATGCTTTTAATTCGGTGGCTAAGGTTTTAGCTAATTTAATATTTTGGGTAAAAGAAATAGCTTTAGCTTGTTGATTGGTAAAAGCTAAAAATACTCTTGATGTATGTTCAATAGGTAAAGGAAAACGACTGACTAAAACTGGTACAGAACTGCGTTGCACAATTTTATCAATCACACCACCAAATAAATTTTCCTGGTAAGTTGAATAACCTTTCCAACCACAGACTATCACACTAGCTTGCTTTTCTTCTGCTACTCTAGCAATTCCTTTATCAATTGATTCATCAATTCTGCCAATTGGTAAAACTTTAGTAACTGCGGCATGGGCGATCATTTCTGCATTGGAAAGTAATTGATTTTGTCTAGCTTTATCTGCGGGGGAGATTGGTTCACCTTGTTCTATTAAAATGTGTAGAGGTAATAAAGTACCGGCAGAAGATTTAGCTAAGATCATTGCTAACTTTAATAAGTTATCTTCAGTATTGGGGTTAGCTACAGGAACTAAAACACGGTCTCCTAATTTTTCACCTTGAGGTTTTTGGGTAGTAGCATCTTCTGGTTTGATTTTTTTTCCCCATTTTGCTGTCACCCAAGGAGAAGCAATACAGGTAACTAAAATCATAGCTATTGTACCATTGACTGTTAATTGATCTACCAATTTGATATTATAAGCAACAGTAATTGCGGCTAAGGTAGAAGCAGCTTGAGCTACTGACAACCCAAATATCACCATAATTTTATCATGGTTAAAAGCAAATAATTTACCTGCACCCCAAGCAGGTAGATATTTAGCGATAATAGCAACTGTCACCATTACTGCTGATACTATTAAAGATTTTGGTTCTTGAATCAGAATTTTGGGATTTACCAACATTCCCACAGAAATGAGGAAAAATGGTACAAATAAAGTATTACCAATAAATTGAATCCGATTCATTAACGGACTAAGTTGGGGGATTAATTGGGTAATAGCAACCCCCGCTAAAAAAGCGCCAATAATCGGTTCAATTTGGACCACATCTGCACCGTAAGAAACCACAAACAAAGTAGCGAGAACAAAAGTAAACTCTGCCCCTTCATCATGTCCAAATTTTCTAAAAAACCACTTTCCTAACCGGGGAACACCCCAAAGAGTTAGGAATGTGTAAATGATGAGAGAAGGAATTAACAATAACCAAAATTGCAAAGTTAAATTACCTTGATGCGCCCTGACAACTACCGCTAATACTAATAGTGCCAAAATATTAGTAATTAAAGTACCGCCGAGAGTAGTAGTTAAAACTTGCGATCGCATAATTCCCAATTTACTAGCGATGGGTAAAGCTAATAATGTATGGGAAGCAAAACAAGAAGCCACCAAAATAGCAGGTAAAAAACCATAACCTATGGCTAACATTGCCACCGTACCCAAGATCATCGGAATAGCAAATGTCAACAACCCAAAAATTAACGCCTTATCCGCGTTATATTTCATGTCATCCAGGCTAGTTTCCAAACCTGCCATAAACATGAGAAACAACAAACCAACAGTACCCAAGAGGACAATAGTGCTATCCCGTGCTAATAATCCCAACCCATGAGGACCAACTATTACCCCCGCCAAAATTAAACCTACAATACCTGGAAGGCGTATTTTTTCAAATAATAGGGGTGCAATCAGCATTATCCCTAAAATCGTCAAAAATACGGGTACAGGTTCTTTAATGGGCGTTGAAACCACAGCCGGCAATAAAAAATTAATTGCATCTATGTTCATAGATATTTCTCAGGTAGGACGTTGGCACTCCACTAACAATATCTATTAATTTCTCAAAACACAAATACCTTTAGTAAGTATTTTGAGATAGATTTTCGGGAATTAAGTAAGTTTTTCCTTTAAAGACTCTACTAACACTGGTAAATATTCTGTAGCTTTACCTGGAAGCACGGTAAACCCGGTTAATAATTCAGCATGGGGATGAGGATCGATAAAATATTTTACTGGTACATTTTGAAAAAACTTTAATAAATTTGCTGCTGGATAAACTTGTGCGGAAGTTCCCACTACAATAAACACATTTACCTGATTTTGAATTTTATATAAATCATCAACTCGCATATCTACAGCTTCCCCAAACCAAACCACATCAGGACGTAATTTTTTACCACACTTTGGACATAAATCACCCCATTGTACAGGTTTATTTATTGGTGATTTATAATCACATTGCCATTCTGAATACATAGGGGGAATATCAAAATGCCATTCACATTTTTGATAATCTATTCTGCCATGAATATGCCAAACATTTTTTACTCCAGCTTTTTCTAATAAAGTATCAATATTTTGAGTAATGCAAACCATATCAAAATGATTAGCTAATTCTGCGATCGCAAAATGAGCAGCATTAGGTTGACATTGCTGCATTTTTTCAAAACCTTGGGCGTAAAAATCCAAAACCAATTTTTGATTTTGCATCCAACCCAAAGGTGTAGCAACATCTTCTATTTTGTATCCTTCCCACAGTCCCCCAGCACCTCTAAAAGTGGGAATACCACTTTCTGCGGAAAGTCCCGCACCACTAAAAACAACAATCATAATTTTTCAAACCTTCTTCTCGTTTTCTCGTTCCCAGTCTCAGACTGGGAATGCTATTTTAGATTCTCTGACTCTAGTGTAAACGTTTCTTATCTGAATCAGGATATCCAGGATTTGAGGATTTTCAGGATGTTATTTAATGATGGTTGGTTACGCACAAGTCATAGAAGAATGAACCACGTTCACCGGAGGTGTTCTCGAAGGGTAGGAAAGAGGTTTTTTTGACTCTCTGCGTCTGGAGCGTGAGCTACCTTAACAATTCTTAACTCAATTTTCCCAAAAAAGTTTCACCTCGCATTTTTCACCCAAAATTATTGAGAATAGCTGCGAATGACTCAACGTAATTTCAGGGGTCTTGACTTCTGAGAGGGTTATGTTATGATAGATTTTAGAATAATCCAAGGGAGAATTATATCATAAATCGAAATTTACAGGATTATTCCCTATTCCCTACCTCCACGAAAAGACTTTCTCAGCAACTCCTATCTATATTATAGGTTTAAGTTGATTACTGATTACTGATAGCTGAATGCTTACTCAAAATTGATCTTATTCTCCCATTTTATCAAATAAATCTGCTAACACAACATTAGAAAATAAAAACCCATCAGGATCAGTTAACCGCAATTTTTCCCCCATAATTTGTACCCAACCTTGATCAAAATAAGGGTGCAAACATTGTTTAATTTTTTCTACTTTTTCTGTACCAAACTTTTGGGTTAAAGTCTTTAAATTCAAACCCGATGCTAAACGCAAACCCAGCATTAAAGTTTCTAACAATTCTTCCTCTATAGGTGTGATGTCACAATCAATTATTGCACCATTTTCTAACCATTGATAATATTCTTTGGTTTTACGAGGACGGGTAAAGCGTTTACCTTGTACATAACTAGCTGCACCCATTCCGAAACCGTAATAAGACAGATTTTGCCAATAAACTAAATTATGTTGACATTGATATCCGCTTTTGGCATAGTTAGAAATTTCATAATGTTCATAACCTGCATCTGTTAATATTTTTTGCCCTAATTGATACATTTTGACAGTGGTTTCATCTGTCGGTAGCGGTTGATCTCCTGGTTGGTAATAACGTCCGAAAGCTGTACCCGGTTCTATGGTTAAATCATAAATAGAAATATGGGTAGGGGCAATTTCTACCGCTTTAGTTAGGGAATTTTCCCATTGATCTAAAGACTGATGTGGTAAACCAGAAATTAAGTCTATGCTAAATTCGGGTATTTCGACTTGGTGAATTAAATCAATAGCTGCAAAAATATCTTCAACTGAGTGCGATCGCCCTGCAATTTTTAACAATTCTGCTGGAAACGTTTGCACACCTAAACTTACCCGGTTCACACCTGCATTTTTATATCCTGTGATATGTGCTAAATCAAAAGTACCGGGGTCCATTTCCATTGAAATTTCTACCCCAGATGCAATGCCAAAACGCTTTTCTAATGTTGTTACAATCTGTTGTAATTGTTCTGTAGATAACAGCGAAGGTGTACCACCACCAAAGAAAATGGTTTTTAAAGGTTGATTAAAAGTGGGTGCAGAGTTTATTTCTTGACAAACTGCCTCAACATATTGACTAATTGTATGTGATGTTTCACCCCGTGAGCGATCGCCCACCACAAACACCGGAAAATCACAATAAAAACACCGCCGCCGACAAAAAGGAATATGTACATAAGCAGCAGTAGGAACAGAAAAACTCATAATATTTTAGATTTGAGATTTTAGATTTATTTAATATCTACATTAGGTGATAAATTGCCCATTACCAATCACCAATTACCAATTACCCATTACCCATTCTCAGTTTCTTTACAACAATTCATCTTTTGATAACAAAAATAATAATAATTATGCAAGGAAAAGTCTTTGGGTATAATGTTTGCATAATTGTATTAACTGGTAAACCTATAGTGTAAGTTCATATTTCCCAAGCAATCACCGTTGAAATAAAAAATACCTTACCCTAATGGGTAAACACAGTCGCAGGAAAAATTATCATGCTTGATTTCACTATCATTCTCTCATTTATTATCGCCTCTGCGGGAATCGGTTATTTCAGTACCGACCTCCTCCCCCCTGGAACTCTTGACGGAGTAACCAACCTAGACGCTTTACGCTTAGTTGTTGCTGTCTTTGCTGCTATCATCGGTGGTGCAGTGGGTTTAAGTTTCCAGACTACTTACCGTCGTTTAGAAGCACAAGTGAAAGAAATGCCTCTAGAAGTCATTTTAACTCGTGCTATTGGTTTAGTAATTGGGTTGTTACTGGCTAATTTAATGTTAGCCCCGCTATTTTTATTACCCATTCCCGCAGATTTCAGCTTTATTAAACCTCTAGTAGCTGTTGTTGGCAGTATCATACTTTCCGTAACGGGTATGAATTTAGCAGATACCCACGGACGGGGTTTATTACGCTTAATTAATCCTAACACTGTGGAAACTTTAGTAGTGGAAGGAACTCTCAAACCTGCAAATACTAAAGTTTTAGATACTAGCTGCATTATTGATGGCCGCATTGAAGCATTGTTAGAAACGGGATTTTTAGAAGGAGTAATAATTGTCCCCCGGTTTATTTTACAGGAACTGCAACAAGTCGCTGATGCCAGTAAAGATGTAAAACGGGTGCGAGGTAGAAGAGGTTTAGACATTCTCAACCGCATCCGGGAAACTTACCCAGAAAGGATTGTAATTAATTCTGTAGACTATGAAGAGATTCATACAGTTGATGCAAAACTGGTAAAATTTGCCCAAGAAATTAACGGAACACTGTTAACTAATGACTACAATTTATCAAAAGTTGCTAGTGTGCAGAAAGTCCCAGTTTTGAATGTTAATGACTTGGTAAATGCGGTGCGTCCTTCTTATTTACCTGGTGATAATATTGATTTGAAAATTCTCAAAGAAGGTAAAGAACCAACTCAAGGTATTGGTTATCTTGATGATGGAACAATGGTAGTTGTTGAGGAAGGAAGCGGTTTTGTGGGTGCTGAACTACGGGTAGTTGTCACCAGTGCTTTACAAACCTCAGCAGGGAGAATGATTTTTGCGAAACCTCAAGCTTCCGCTTTAGCGTGAGGGAAATGCTAAAAAAAATAGCTGTTTTCTAATCCCTGATTTCTTGAGTCAGGGATTTTGTATTTTAATCCTGACTCCTGACTCCTACTGTATCAACACCTCACCCAATTTTGCAACTTGATTTTTCAACTTGATTTTTCAACTTGACTTTTCATCAATTTTTGCACACTTACCAAAGCTCGATTTAACTCATAATTTCTAATTTCTGGATTTTGTAAAAAAGCTTGTTGTTCTTCTTCTATCATTTTTACATCTTGTACCACCAAACCGTCAAGTAATTTCTGTGCTGCACCAAATAAGCTATCTTTAATAAACCGCCTAAACCATACAGGTAATTTGTGTAATCTCCAAAACGCATTGAGTGAGGTAAAATGAATTAAATAGGCTTTAGTTTCTGTCTCGTTTACTGGACATAATAAACAGTAAATTTTAAAATCATTACCCAAGGTAGAAACCCAATGAGGATAAACATAACTCACATCTAGTGGTTCAGGATGCAACCGACGCAAAGCAGGGAAAAATAATTGGGAGATTGACCAAATTTTATCTATTTTATAATAACTTTGGGCTGTATAATGGGCATGAACTTTATTTTCATCTTCATCAATATTTTGCAGTGATGCTTCCGCCCAAGCTTGTAAATCTTGATGCAAATGTCCGTGATACATATCCATCAAATTTTCAATTAAATAAGAATAATGGGCTTGAGTTTGAATCACGGAAACTGTGGCAATATAATTTAAATTATCCCATTCTGGTAAACCCATTGGTTCTATATTTGGTTCTATATTTGGTTCTATATTTGGTTCTTTATTTCCCGGAAATAACCAAATAAAACCATCTTGTTCTTTCACAGGATAACGGCGAATTTGACAAGTTGGCAATTTTTGATTATCTGCTAAATAGGGAACTGCTGCACATTCACCTTCACTATTGAACCGCCAACCATGATAAGCACATTCTAATTCGTTTTTTATTACTTGCCCATGACTCAGTTTAACTTGACGATGAGGACAACGATCTTCTAAGGCGTGAACTTTTCCTGTACTATCTCGATAAAGTGCGATCGCCTGTTTCCAAATCGTTACAGCCAATGGGTTATTTGTGACTTCATTACTCCGTGCAACTACATACCATTGATTGGGGTTTATTGCTAATTTGCGGACACTTGTTTGTAAATTTGGAGAAATAGAAGCATGATTGCCAGGTATTATTTGTTGCATAAAATATTAATAATTAGGTATATTCCAAGATATAATATAGAAATCATATTTGATTTTTGCCTTTATTTCTTCTTTCCTGTTCCCTGTTCCCTCTTCCCTAAACTTGTGACACAAGCCAATTTTGCCTACAAACGATAAAGTAGTTGTAGATTAAAGCAGTAACTATATTGAGGAAAAAATCTGTATGACAAGCTACCAAGAAACCCTCACTCCTGATGAATTAGTTGATGAACTTATTGCTGAAACATCGGCTCCTAGTCATGTAGAATTAATTGAAAACGTCATTAGCACCCTACAACAAGATAATAGCGCAATGGTGAGTCACACACCAGATGGTGCTTATCTTTGGAAGTTTAAATATGGAACAGTGGAAGTATTTGTACAACTCACAGGTACTACTGATGAAGATACTATCACGGTTTGGTCTGCGGTGCTGAAATTACCTGCTAAAGATGAACCAAAATTAATGCGTTATCTGTTAGAGTTGAACTGTACCGTTACCTTGGAAGCTCGTTTTGGCATTATTGAAAATCAGGTGGTTGTCATTTGCACACGCACTGTAGCAGAATTGTCACCAGGGGAAATTTCCCGTATTATTACTATTGTTGCTACCATCGCGGATAACTATGATGAGCCTTTGATAGATGAGTTTGGTGCAGCATAGGCAATTTTGGATTTTAGATTTTAGATTTTAGATTTTGGATTTTGGATTTTAGATTTTAGATAGATTTTGTGGTAAAACAGGTTTGGCGACTAATTCCTTATTTTGCAGCTGCTGGTAAAATACAAATGGCAGTTGATAGATGGTTGCTAGAACAGCATGAGTCAGGAAAACATCCTTCTACTCTGCGGTTTTATACTTGGTCGCCTCCTGCGATTTCTTTGGGTTATCATCAAAAAAAATACCCGGAACATTGGCAAAATCTCACCACCAATTTAACTGGGGATGGTGATAAACTGGATTTAGTACGTCGTCCTAGTGGTGGTAGAGCAGTTTTACACCAAGGAGATTTAACCTACGCAGTCATAACTTCAGAAATACCGGGTAGTCGTTTACAAGCTTATACAAAGATTTGTGAATTTCTGATTGCTGGATGGCGATCGCTCGGTGTAGAGTTAAGCTATGGTCAAGCTGGCCGTGGTTATATTCACAACCCTAACTGTTTTGCAACTGCCACAGGTGCAGATTTAATTTTAGCAGATGGTAGTAAATTAATTG
Source organism: Sphaerospermopsis sp. FACHB-1194 (assembly GCF_014696235.1). NCBI lineage: Bacteria > Bacillati > Cyanobacteriota > Cyanophyceae > Nostocales > Aphanizomenonaceae > Sphaerospermopsis > Sphaerospermopsis sp. FACHB-1194. The sequence continues at coordinate 23,907 of NZ_JACJPU010000023.1, forward strand.
GTAGCGCCCAACTGCGACGGGGAAGGGCAATTTTACAACATGGTTCTATAATTTTACACCCAGATGGGGATTTATTTAAACAAGTCTTTGGGAAAGATACTTTTACTCCTGTGAAACTACCTGAAAATATCCATCGGGAAAAAATAATAGATGCGTTAATTACTGCTGCTTGTGATAGTTTTAATATGCAGGTTGAAATACAACCACTTTCTGAAATTGAGTGGAAAAACATTTTAGATAAATTGGCATAGATATTAATATTGGTTTTTATATTTCATACTATGCAAAAAACGTCCGGGAGTGTTGCCGTGTTTCCACCCCAGACGCTTTTTGAACTTTGCTCCTCACACACAACTAGAATATATCACTGGTTCAATAGAATAGCAAGAGTTTTCTTGGAAATTTTATATTAGTAAATTAAATATATCGTTTGCAGGGAAAATACAGCCAAATAAAAAACGCCTGGGAGTGTTGCCGTGTTTCCACCCCAAGCGTTTTTTAGTTCAACTTACTCCTCACACACAAAAATCATGTTAACTGTACCGATCAAAAAACGGATCTATTGAGTGCCACTTTTACAACTGCACTAATGTTAGGGACTGGGGACTGGTGACTGGTGACTGGTGACTGGTGACTGGGGACTGGTGACTGGTGACTGGGAATGTTTATTATTTTCCATCACAAAATACGTACCGATTTTACAGGATTAATTATTTCCCAATCACCAATCACCTAAATTAGTGTAAGAAATGCCTTACACCAGTGACAACCATCAATAAACCCAGTTCATCAGCAGCTTGGATAGAGTCTTTATCCCGCAGACTTCCCCCTGGTTGCACAATAGCAGTAATTCCCGCAGCAGCAGCAGTTCTCACGGTATCATCAAAGGGGAAGAAACCATCACTAGCTAAAAATGCACCTTGGGTTTTTTCTCCCGCTTGTTCCAGTGCTATTTTTGCCGAACCTACCCGGTTCATTTGTCCCGCACCTACTCCTAAAGTCGTTCTATCTTTGCTGATGACAATAGCATTAGATTTAACGTGTTTACAAACTTTCCAAGCAAATAATAATTCTGCTAACTCAGCCGGTGTGGGTTGACGTTTGGTGACAACTTGCCATTTAGCGGTATCGGCAACGATATCATCCGCAGTTTGCACCAAGAAACCACCAGCGATCGCTCTTACTGTTTCTTTGGGTCCAGTCAACAAATCTGGTAAAATCAGCACTCTGACATTACCTTTCTTAGTTAAAATTTCCTTGGCTTCTTCATCACAACCCGGTGCAACCACGCATTCTAAAAATGTCTTTGTTAATTCCGTCGCTGTGGCTGCATCAATAGCCCGGTTTAAAGCCACAATACCACCAAAAGCTGATGTAGAATCAGCATTAAAGGCTTTTTGATAAGCATCAAAAATTGTTTCTGCTTCCGCAGTTCCACAGGGGTTAGTATGTTTAATAATTGTCGCTGCCGGACTTGCGGTAAACTCAGCAATAATGCGGCGTGCAGCTTCCAAATCTACCAAATTATTATAACTGAGTTCCTTACCTTGCAGTTTCGTTGCTGCTGCCCAACCAGTGGGTTTAGTTCCCGTTTGATACCATGCTGCGGGTTGATGGGGGTTTTCTCCATAACGCAGAGGTTGAATTTGTGTACCGGAAACCGTGTAAGTTTCTGGTAAACCTTCGCTTTGCGTACCCGCTAGGTAAGCTGCAATGGCGTTATCATAACTTGCGGTGTGCAAAAATCCTTTTAAAGCGCATTTTTGGCGAAATTCTAAAGAAGCAGAGCCATTTTGGCGTAATTCCTGCAAATACTCATCATATTGATCAGGATTACATAATACTGTAAGGTGGGCAAAGTTTTTTGATGAAGCGCGTAACATTGCCGGACCGCCAATATCAATTTGTTCTACTGCGTCTGCTAAGGTGACACCGGGTTTAGCAATGGTTTGCTCAAAAGGATAAAGGTTAACGACGACGAGATCAATAGGACGAATTTGGTTATTTTCTAAATCTTTGACATCTTGTTCTAAATCGCGCCGTGCTAAAATTCCGCCATGTATGCGGGGATGGAGAGTTTTTACCCGACCGCCTAAAATTTCTGGTGATCCTGTATAATCTGAAACTTTTGTCACCGATATTCCCGCATCTTTCAGGGTTTTGGCTGTTCCCCCACTGCTGATGATATCAAAGCCAAATTCCTCAACCAAGCTGCGGGCTAGGTCAATTATACCAGTTTTGTTAGATACACTCAGCAATGCCAGACGCGCCATAGTTCCCCTGTTTGTTTTGGACTACAATTTTGCAAATAGATGTTTATTTTACCTAATGGGGTGCTGTTGGGAAATGTAGAATTAGATATCTTTTGAGAATTGCAGATAATTCAAGCACGGAAAACGAACCACGTTCACCGAAGGTGTTCCCGAAGGGTAGGACGCAAAGGACACGAAGGGAAGAGGGTATAAGAGAGATTTTGCGTAATTTCTATCTATATATTCCTGATATCAGCACATATTCCGACTCCTGACTCCTGTACGGGCGAAGCATTCGGGCGAACAATTATTAATTTTTCTCCAAAGCTATTTTCCGAATGCTTCGCCCCTACGACTATTATTGTTGACTAAGTTCAATAATGTTATTATCGGGGTCTTTTGTGAAGAGGGCAGGACGACCGGAAGCACTTGCTTGAAATGGGTAGTTATGATTTTGTAATTCTGTTTTTGCTGCGTCTAAGTCCACAACTGAAAAAGCAATGTGGGGGTTACGTCCCCATTTTTCGTTTTGGTTGTCTGTGGGGACGGTTGGGGATACTATTAAATGTATTTGATAGTTACCGAGTTGATACCATGCACCGGGATATTTAAGGGTGCGGTCAATTTTTGCGAGTCCTAATATTGTGCCATAAAAGTGTTCTGAGCGTTCTAAGTCGGTGACGAGGATGGCGGTGTGGAGACTTTGGGTAATTTGCATTTGATGGGATTGGTTTTTTGATGAGTTGTTGAGTAGGGGTTTTCAATTTTTTATTCTATCTCATTAATCCAATTTTGAATAGTATTGAGTAGGTTTTGTTGCTGGGGAAAACCTCTTAATGGTGGGTTTAATGGTTGTTCTGTGATGAAGGCGATATGTAATACATCTGTGAGTTTATTACAGAAGTTGATAATAGTCTCATTTGCTTCGCAGTTGTTGATAATTAATGCTAGGTTTTCGGTTTTTAGATATTTTTTGATTTGGGGAATTTTGCTTTTTAGTTGAGGTGCGTTGATAACTGTGGGAATTTCTTCGGGTGCGGTAAATGCTGTGAGGTAAATTTGGTTGCAAATTTCTTGAGATATTTCTATGATGTCTGTTTCGTTTTGTAGGTTTTTGAGGTTGAGGGGAAGGGGATATGTTTTGGTTGTGGGTTGGAGTTGGGTGAGGAGGGAATGGGTATCTGTAAATTGGTTTTCTAGGTTTTTAAGTGATAATTTACTGCTATGCCACACATGGTAAAATTTTGGATAACTCATATTTTGGGCGCAATGCCATATATATTCCTGAGATTCTTTTCTATATTTAGTGGAATCGAAAATTTTCTTAGGTATTTTATCCAGATTTAAAATTTCCCATAACTTTTTAGAAAAACCTAACTGCATATCACGAGGAAACCATTTACTCAAAACTTCGGTAGCTATGGCATTATCTGGATCAATAATTGATAAAAGATCAGCTACCGTGTACATAATACTTTCATCTTTGTAATTATCTAACAGCGTTGTAAGTACATTAACTGCGATTTTATTATGGGTATTAACAGCAATTTTTTCTAATGTACTAAATGCACGTTTCCAGATTTGAATATCCTGAAAGTTTGGTAATAAATTAGCTACAGATTCAATAGCCTTATCATTACCAACAGCAATTTTTTCTAAACTCCACATAACAGTTATACAATCAGTTGTATTTTCACTATTGTTAAGTAAGTTAAGTAACGTATCAATAGCTTCTTTATTACCAGGATCGGCAATACCAAGATTTTCAGCTATTTCTCGACGAAATTTATCATTAAGATTATTTTTAAGTGCATTAGTTAGGACAGAAATAACTTCAGTGTTTTCAGTACCTATTTGTGCCAAAATATTCGTAATTTTGACAATATTTTCGCTTTTATTCACAGAATAGAGTAAATCAATTAGTTTATTAATAACGATCAAATTATCAACACCAACTGATATTAAAGCGTACTCTGCATAATGACGATAATCTTCTAAAATTTCAGATTTTTTATTACCAGTTAATAAATCTTCTACTTCGCCAATTACTGGACTACCATTGCAGAGTAATTCAATTAAAATGTCAATTACTTCTTGATTATTAGGTTCTACTTTAGCAAAAATTTCTGCTGCTGCTCCACGGACTGCTTCATTATTGGAATTTAGTTTATTTCTCAGTTCTACAATTGCTTCTGGTTGACGCAAACCAATAGATTTGAGTAGGAAAATTGCGTTTTCGTAAGTACATTTTGCACTTATATACCAACAGGACATATTTATTAAAGTTTTGATAGCTTCCGGGTTGCCTGGGTCAATTTTATATAGACTTTCCGATGCTCTAAAATCCAGTTCAGATTTATTATTCAATATCTTGGAACGTTCTAATCCTTGCCTTAATTTAGTAATAGAGTCTGGCTCAGAGTCAACCTTAAAATCTGGAATGGAAGCAAGGAGATCACCAGTTTTGGTATGAATCACTTCAAGAAGAGCATTCTTAGCTTCCAAATTACCGAAAGCAATATCTCCTAAAATCCTTGCTGCTTCTTGACGAATTGACCAATTTTTACTATTTTGTAATAGATAAATCACTTTATTAACAGCATAATAATTTCCTGGTTGAATTAACCCTAAACATTCAAGATCCCGCAGATTAATTTTTCCTGTCTCTCCGATTTTATATTCTATGAAAATTTCTAAAAATTCAACTGCTAAACTACTATTGGTTTTTAGTAGTGCTTTGCTTGCAAAATTTTTAATATATAGAGGAAAATCTTGCCATTTCTGTTCTTGCTCATTAAAATCACCAACTGCCCAAGAAGAAATTAACCATACAATAGCTTCTGCAAGACTACATTCTTTATATTCAGTAATTATATGAGATGCAAGTATAATGGATTGATACCAATAAAAATTATCACAATTATCTTGAAAATCAAATAATGCTTTAATAAATTCCTCTTTTTGATCTTGATATGCTTGTCCTCCATTTTTATTACCAGACCATAATAGAATTACCTCCTTCCATTTAGCCTCAAAAACCCGATAAACTCCCTGATCTGGATTATCAGCAACATGATTTAAAAAATAACGCCAATCATCAATAACTAAAGCTGCAAAATATTCCTGAAAATTAGGATGAAAAAAAGCATAAACATCTTCATCATTTACAGCATCCCTATCTACCTGATTTAACCAACCAACCTCACAAGCTAAATTAAATAACCTTTCATCACCCATTGCTTTAACAGCAAAACTTCTTTTTAATCTAAATCTCACATCACTATTAATTCCTGCTAAAGCTAACTTACCTAACCCTTGATGTAACTTTTCTCTTAGTTCATAAGATGTGATTAAATCAGGAACTAACTCCGGTTTCCATTCATAAAAATAACGAGTGAAAAGCTGATAAAATTGAGCTTTAGTTTCTGGTAACTCTCCATTTTCATCTTGATCAAAAATCTGACATAATAAACTTAATCTTAAAGGATTAGTTACTAACTCTCTAATTCTTTCTTTCCCTTCTTCCCGCAATTGTGCAATTAACTTTTCACCATGATTAATCTTATTCGCTTTTGCAAACCAATCTCTAATAAATTTCTCTACATCTTCAGGTGTAAATTCTTGAGTTTTAAAAGTAGTAAACCCAGGTAAAATATTATTATTAGTAGTAGCATCCCAAACATTTAACCGACAAGTTAAAATAACTCTTGCTTGTCCTAACCAGTTTGTTAACTCTTGAGCAATTTTATTTAATGCTTGTATAGGTGAAGATTCTCCCATTTCATCAACACCATCTAACAATAACCAAAACTTCCCTTGATAAAATTCGCTTAAGAAGCCCAACAAGTATGATCGGGAAAATTACCTGCTTTCCAATGCTGACGTAATTTAACCACTGCTCTGGTGAAAATATGCTGATAATTTTCAATATTAATGGCTTCAATTTCTTGAATTTTTCCATTATGTTTATCAAGATAAACTTTCCCTAAATGTTCGGGGTCAGTACCGAAATTATAAGTAACACCTTGATCATCTTCATTAACCTTAACTAACATTACATAAAAAGCCATAAAACTCTCCTATAATTTTCACCCAATATTGATTTTATTTATTCAGGAGTCCAAGTTCTCCCTGATTTCAGGGTAGCATTATGGGCAGTACGATAATCTGTTTTAAATATTCCTTCAAACCGAGATTCAAAATATTCATGTTCTAATAACTTTATATCCTCATTATTATAATCTCCTGTTTGTAATCTAAACCAAGCATCAGCAATATCAGGATCGGGATCAAATGTTCTAATACTATCATCTAATTGATGTTGTTGAAAAAATATATGCTCTTTTATTCTTTTAATTTTACTTTCGGAAAAACCTGTATTTTTAGCAATATTTAAAACATCATCACTGTTTCTAATCTTTTCATAGGATCGCGGTGCATAAATCTCCCATCTATTAATATATTCATCCAGTTTACCACCAGTAAAACTAGAAATAAATCCTATTCTAACTCTCCATAAAACCCAAATAAAAATGATTATGACAATAAATAAATCAATTAGTATCATTATTTTATCATAGGAATAAATTGGTAATTTTATCAGCTATGATCGCCATTTAGGTATAATACCAACAATTCCTATTTCTCTGCGTTCTTTGCGGTTCGTTAAAAAAAATTAGTAAAAAAATGTAAGGTGCGTTACTAACACACCCTACCTATCTTGCTTTTCTTAATGTTCAGCACCAGTATGTACAGTTTTCACCCACTTCAAACGCTTGGGACGAACCGACATCCGGGCAGTAGTGCTACTCATAACTACTAACCAATGCAACATATAAAGACTGCCGCGAATGGTTTGCAGAAGTAACACCAAATAATTAGATGTTTTCTGATCTTGGCGTGTGCGCTGTAACCCAGCAAACATCCCGACAAAAGACATTGTTACCGACAAACCAGTAACAGGCGCTAATATAGGTGGACGATGGCGAATCACAGACATTAATAAATCTGGTACTGCTGCTGTAGGTAAAATATACATAATCAGCAGAAAAATCAGTAAATCCACAGTTTTCCGTGTTCCCATGCGGTTTTTGAGGATCAGATCCCAGTAATCTAAATAACGCTGATAACCACCCTCAGCCCATCTGTTACGTTGATGCCAAAGGGCGATCGCAGTTATCACACCTTCTTCCTGAACTGGGGGATAGAACATACATTCAATATCCCACTTATCCAAATTCAAGCGAATAGTCAAATCTAAATCATCGGTGATAGTCTCCTCATTCCAACCACCACAGCTATCCAAAGCTTGACGGCGGACAAACTGACCATTTCCCCGCAGTTCACCCAGTCCACCAATAGCGGTTCTTTGTTGTTGAAACCAAGTATCAACAGCCATTTCCGCCATTTGTCCCTTAGTCCAAAAATTTTCCTTAGCGTTGGCGATCGCCTTTCGCACCTGCACCGCCCCCACCTGTTCTCTTTGGAACACAGGAATAACCTGTAACAATAAATCTGGGTTAACTTGGGCATCAGCATCAAACACGGCAATAATATCACCCTTAGTCATAGGTAATACCTGATTCAAAGCCCCAGACTTACCGCCAATAGCATCAGCAGAACGCCTGAAAACTTTGAGTTGCTTGTATTCTTCCTGTAGTTCTGCTAATAACTGTGGTGTTTTGTCCGTACTATGATCATCAATAATCCAGACTTCATATTCACCATTAGCATATTCTAAACTACAAAGATTCTTAACCAATCTGCCTATGACCGCTTCTTCATTTTTTGCAGCTACCAACACAGAAACACGGGGTAAATCTCCCTGTATTTCCTTATGATGGTGGCGGGGTCTAGCAAAAATAATCCTGAACGCATGAATGCTTAAAATTGCCGTCAGTCCAAGAATAAAAATAGAACCCCAGGAAACCAAATGTAAAGCAATAGTTCCACCCCAAACCACAGTTAACATGAGGACAGCTTTGGGTCTACGTCCTTGAAAGCGGGATGAAGAATAAACAGTCTTGATCCCTTCCGTTAACTCCTCCTCTGTTGAAAGGTCAGACAGCAGGGAGTTAAGAGGATCAGAATTTCCGTTGTAAGCGTCGTTTTCCGGCCAGGAATTCGCTGGCATAGTTTAATTTAAGTAAAAAACCACTATTTGTTTAAAGTTTACAGTTTTTACAGCAGAAAGCCCACAATTAGGTATTTAACAATGCTAAACCCCGACCGACTTAACCTGTCGCTTTGTGAGATCATTTTGGATTGTTTTTGTGATCTCCAATCTAAAATCTAAAATCTAAAATCTAAAATTTTCTTCCCCAGTCCCCAATCACCAGTCCCCAGTCCCCAGTCCCCAATCACCAATCACCAATCACCAAAATCAACGATTTCTGTTGCTTCAGCTAAAATTAGGAAACACCTAGCTGGGTTCAACAGACGTTTGAAATTAGGAGTGCATGGCGTGCCAACATCTGTTAAATATTTGCTGATTGGATCAGTAGAGACTTACAGTGGTAAATCCGCAACTGTTTTGGGTTTGTCTCATCAGCTAAAGCAAAAAGGATTGGATATAGCTTACGGCAAACCATTGGGTAATTGTGTACAGACCGCCGATGGTAGCTTAGTTGAAGAAGATGTGCAGTTTATTTCTCATAGCTTGAAACTGCCGGAAAATCGTGTTGCACCCACCTTACTTGCTTTAAATGAAGTCAGTGTCCAAAAACGGTTACGTGGTGAAGACAAAGCTGATTATCAGCAGTCACTGGTACAGCATTATTTACAAATACCACGGGGTGATTTGATGCTGTTGGAAGGACCAGGTAATTTACCAGAAGGTAATTTATTTGGCTTGTCCTTACTGGAAGTGGCTGAAGTTTTAGATGGGGGTGTGCTACTCGTACATCGTTATAAATCCCTGCTTTCAGTAGAGGCGTTGTTATCTGCCAAGAAATTGATAGGCGATCGCCTAGTTGGTGTTGTCATTAATGAAGTTCCCACCGAACAATTAGAAGCAGGTCATAATCTCTTACGTCCATTTTTGGAAGAGCATGGCATTCCTGTATTAGCAATGTTGCCAAAAAGTGACTTGCTCCGTAGCGTGAGCGTGGGAGAACTGGTAAAACAATTACAGGCTGAAGTTCTCTGTCGCAGGGATCGCCTAGATTTATTAGTGGAAAGTTTGGCCATTGGGGCGATGAATGTTAACGCCGCCGTTAAATATTTCCGCAAACGCCGTAACAAAGCAGTAGTCACAGGAGGCGATCGCGTGGAAATTCAACAAGCCGCTTTAGAAACTTCTACCCAATGCCTGATCCTCACCGGACAACTACCCCCTCCCGCCTTTATTCTCAATCGCGCCGAAGAATTAGAAATACCGATTTTATCTGTTGACCTCGATACCTTAACCACAGTGGAAATTGTTGACCGCACTTTCGGACAAGTTCGTGTCCACGAACCTCTCAAAGTAGAGTGCATTAGCCAATTAATGTCCGAACATTTTGACATTAACCGTTTCTTATCTCAACTAGGAGTCAAACCAGCAGCCGCTTTATCTTAGTCGGATTATTGACCCAAATTACCAGTTTCACCAGCGTAAATCCTACCATTGCCTGTTTCCAAAGCCTGACAGTGAACAGTAATTTTTTCCAACTACCTATTTTGTTAAAGCACTGCCATCAACAAAATCTTTTGTTACTTAACAAAATAATCAAGAAAACAGAGAAATCTGTAACTCTAGTTGGCTTCTTACCTACACGCTGTTTGATAGAATATCTAGGTTGTTTAATCTGATCACCTCCATCTTTGAGCCAGTCAACAGAACTTATCAACCTTGATACATTAGCGCAGGAACTGGCGACCATCCAGCAAACAGGTTCTAAACGAATCGCCTTGTTGGGTTCCCGTCATGTGCCAATTACTCATCAAAATCTCATTGAAATGATGACTTATGCCCTAGTTTTATCGGGCAATCGCATCATTACTTCCGGTGCTACAGGTACTAATTCCGCTGCCATCAAGGGCGCAACACGGGCTGACCCGAACTTATTGACGGTCATCCTACCCCAAAGCCTGGAACGTCAACCTTACGAATCACGCCAACAACTAGAGCAGGTCATGCATCTAGTCGAAAATCCCAGTAATGATAATCTGTCTTTAGCTGAGGCCAGCTACCTGTGCAACAAGGAGATTGTCTCCCGTTGTCAGCAACTCATCTGCTTTGCTTTCCACGACAGTCGCACCCTGCTACAAACCTGTGGAGAAGCAGAAGAACAAAGAAAAGTGGTGACACTGTTCTACTTTGATTAAAGTGAAACGCAGTCTCCACACCGCTAATGATAGAGATGGGTAATTACCAGTGGGTACTGGGTAATGTTTTATCTAAATTACTCAGTATTCCTTTGCGCTCACTAAAAACTACTACCAGTACCAGTATTTATTAGGTTAATGTCCCTATTGCAACTACCTATACCTGCTATTTTTTTGTACTCTATTGCTGCCGCCGCAGTTCTCATTTATGTACCGTTTTTATTCGTAGCTTACGGTCGGGCGCAGGTTGGTTTTGATTTATCTGCCCCTCGTGCCATGTTTGATCAATTGCCTCCTTATGCCCAAAGAGCTACCTGGGCGCATCAAAATTCTTTTGAGGCATTCATGATTTTCAGTGCTGCATCTCTAATGGCTTATGTCTGTGGGGTGAATACTCCTTTAGCAGCAATGGCAGCGATCGCCTTTATCCCCGCTCGGTTACTATACTCTATTTTTTATATTGCCAATATCCCCATTTTGCGATCGCTCATGTTTGGTATTGGCTCTTTTAGTTCTGCCACTCTCTTCTATTTGAGTATCATGAAAGTTTCAGGATAGGTGATAGGTGATAGGTGACAGGTGACAGGTGACAGGTGACAGTAAATCATTAGTTACCAATTACCAATTACCAATTACCAATTACCAATTACCAATCACCAATTACCAAATAAAACATTTCACATTCAATTTTTTTATGGCTTCTAGTTTTTCTTTTGATATTGTCAGCGACTTTGACCGTCAAGAATTAGTTAACGCTGTTGATCAAGTTATACGAGACATCAAAAGCCGTTACGATCTCAAAGACACACAAACAACTGTCGAGTTAGGCGAAAACAGCATTACTATTAACACTGACAGCGATATGACTTTAGAGGCTGTACATGGCATACTGCGGGAAAAAGCAGCCAAACGTAACCTCTCTCAAAAAATCTTTGATTTTGGTAAAGTTGAATCTGCCAGCGGCAACCGCTTGCGGCAAGAAATCAACCTCAAAAAAGGCATCAGTCAAGACATAGCCAAACAAATCTCTAAATTGATTCGTGATGAATTTAAAAAAGTCCAAGCCTCAATTCAAGGTGATGCTGTGCGGGTTACAGCCAAAGCTAAAGATGACTTACAAGCTGTGATCCAGAGACTCAAACAAGAAGATTTTCCTGTAGCTTTGCAGTTTACAAACTATCGTTAGATATTGGTGATTGGTGATTGGTGATAGGTGATTGGTGATAGGTGATTGGTGATAGGTGATTGGTAATTGGTAATTGGTAATTTGGAAAAATAAAATGATTACCCAGTCCCCAGTCCCCAGTCCCCAGTCCCCAGTCCCCAGTCACCTTTTACCTTTTACCGATACTGTTTTTAAACGCTGGACGTTCAGAAATTTTCTGAATATAGTTAACAACGGCTGGATATTCACTCAAATCAAGCTTGAGCATAATGGGAATATAAGCGAGTATAGATCCCACAGCCACATCGGCAACAGTGAATTCATCACCAAGTAAGAAAGGTTGCCGCGCAAAAATTTCATTCAGGGTAGTTAATAGGCGGGGCATTTCTCGCTCGCGGTTGGCTTCCACAAAAATTCCTGTAGCCAAGGTGGAATTACCAAATAATACCCATTGGGAAAATATGGCACGTTCCTCTAGGGAAATCGGATTTTTACCATATTTTTCCGCAATATACAGCAAAATTGCCCCTGATTCCCATAGTTTCAAATCACCATCCATAATTGCTGGAACTTTGCCTATTGGGTTAATTTCCAGGTATTCAGGTTGTCGATGTTCACCTGCTTTCATATCCAAAAGGATAAATTCGTAGGGAACTTGTAGTTCCTCTAAATACCACTGCACAATTGATGCACGGCTAAAAGCGCCACCGTAAAGTTTCAACATAATAACTGCTTAAAATCAAAGAACTTTGTGAGTGTGAGAATGTTGTTTAACGTTGTCGTCTTTAGTGACAACTCTAGCGGCATTTAGCACCCGTTTGCGTTCTGTAGAATAATTAAAATCGGTTTTGGTTGTTCCTGCGGGAATCAGGGTTTGGGCTGATTCACGACGCTTGTAGGTGCGAGCAGCTGAAAATGACCGTTGTACAAATTCATCTGCAAACTGTGCTGAATCAGGAAATCCATCAGGCAATAACAGCTTATCACCATCCAAGATACTTCCCAAAGTAGTTGCACAGGCAAGTTTATATGAAGTAGGAATGCCTTTTAATATTGCTTCTAATGCTGCTGAGGGAATAGGTTCTATAACTTCGATTTGGTGTACTTCTCCATCTTCTTTGTAAAAGCACGTTGCCAAGCCGATCACAATGTAATCATCGGCTGTAAGGTCTAAAGCATCTGCATAAGAAATTGTTGTTGTCATAGGAAATTTACTCAAAATTAAATTGTACTGGGCATTGGACATTGGGCATTGGGTAACTTCCGATACAAAAAAGCTAACTAATGCTAACAAAAGTTGGCTTTTTCTTCCTGTTTCACCAGTTCGACTACGCTCACTGAACTCCTAGAAGTGTCGGCACTATCTAGTCCACAGGCTAACACGATCAATCTGACCGCTTCTTGTTTTAAATTAATCGCAGCGTTTAAATCTCTGTCACTCTCAAAGCCACAGTTATCACATTTAAAAACTCTTTGAGATAATGACAGTGATGATTTCTTGTCTCCACAAGTTGAGCAAGTCTTGCTACTGGGATAATATCTATCCACAATTACTAACTTACTACCATACAGTTGTGTTTTGTATTCTAGCTGCCTTCTAAATTCATAAAAGCCCATATCGGCTATAGCTTTTGATAATTTCCCATTTGCTAACATCCCAGATACATTCAAATCTTCTATCCCTATCACCGCGTGGTTTTTGCTAATATAGGTAGTAATTTTGTGTAATGTATCTTTTCTGATATTGGCTATTTTTTGGTGTAATCTCGCTATTTTGATTTGTGCTTTTCTATAATTATTTGAACCTCTTTGTTTATGCCGGTTCAAATATTGCATTCTTGCTAACTTTTTCTCATACTTTTTATAGCTTTTTACGCCATCAAATATTTCTCCTGTTGATAATATTGCTAGATGATTTATTCCTAAATCAACTCCTACAAACTCCTGATTTTTCTGGGTTTGAGTCGTTCTCACCTCCAGTTTCCAAGAGATAAACCATTTATCAGCCTGTTTACTTATGGTGACAGATTTCGGTTTATATCCAGTCGGAAGAATTTCATAAGTTTTCAGCCAACCAATGACAGGAACTTTGATTTTTCTATAATCAATTTTTATTGCACCATCTAAGATGAAAGAATCATGTTTACCCTTTTTCTTAAACTTAGGAAACCCTTTACTTTTCTTGAAGAAAGATTTAAAAGCATCTGACAAATATCTTAATGAGTATTGAGGGGCGCATTTAGATACTTCATAATACCAAGGATGGGTAGATTTAATGGCTGCTACTAACCATTTGTGTAAATCTATGGCTGTGGGAAATTTGATTTTGTCTTGAGGATTAAGTTTATTATGTAATAGTACCTGTCGACAAAGTGCTAAACCTTGATTCCAAGCGTGTCTGGCTACTCCTGCGTGTTGCGCCAGTAGTAGTCGTTGTTGCTTGTTAACTTTGAGTTGGGTTTTGAATCCTAGTAGCATACAGTGATTTTACTGTAATTCTGTCACAAAGCCAAAAGATGACAGAAAATTTTCAGCAAATGTGAGTATTTGTTAGTATTGGTTAAGAAAAAAGTAACTAGCTACTAACCCCCTGACTCCTGACTCCTGACTCCTGACTCCGCTTGGTGAGCGACTTGTATTGAGCGCAGTCGAAGTAAGTCGAAGTAAGCCGAACCACTGACTCCTGACTCCTGACTCCTGAATTATTACATTGATCAAAATTCTTTCTGGAATTGACCTTTGGAGTGATGTATATATTTTTAGGCTTATGGCTTAATTGTTTAAGTAGTTTAAATTTGTTCTTCTTGGATTAAGCCAAGACTCCTGAAACAGTGAAACAGTGAGTAAACCACTAGCAAACAAAATCCTATCATTTCATTTGATTTCACAGAGCAAGTAGCTCAGGCAGGAATATATGGATCATTACTCCTTTTTAACTTCTAATACACAGAACAATCCACTATACAAAGGCAATCATCAAAATACTGCGTATACACAAAAAACTGGCGTGAAAACTAGCAGTAAATCTTTACCAGAGGACGGCTACTTAAGGTCTTATGCTTTAAAGTTAGCTCACCAAGGGGATTACACAGAGGCGATCGCTTTGTTAAACCAATTGATTGATAGTCATCCTAACAATGCAATTGATTATAACAATCGAGGGCTAATTTATTTTCAAAGTGGTGAATGCCAAAAAGCTCTAAGTGACTACAATACAGCAATGCAGCTAAATCCTAAGTTAGCAAGTGTTTATAATAATAGAGCTAATTGCTATGCTGCTTGTGGCGAGTTCATTGCCGCACTAGCCGACTATGATCAGGCTTTAGATTTAAATCCGCGTTATGTTCGTGCTTGGATTAACCGTGGTATTACTTTGCGTGATTTAGGAGAATATCAGGAAGCAATTGATAATTTTGAGATTGCATTGTTGTTTGGTCAGCTACAAGGTAATATTTGGGCTGAACGTGGTAGGACTTATCATATTTGGGGTGACTGGAATTGTGCGATCGCTGATTATTACCGCGCCCTCACATATATCAACTGTTTAGACACCAATGAGGATGTTTCTGGTTATCGGTTGCGCTTACAACTGGAAAATTGGTTAGATGAATTGCTTCTTCCCCAAAAGACTGATTGGTAAATTTTTCACATTAAATCAGATTAAATTCAAAATTCAAAAAATTTCAATTTTTTGCTTTCTCAAATTTTAATTTTTTGTTTTAATTTTTTGGTAGCGCCCCTGCATCTTTGATTGGCTAATAGATGATAACTATCAAACTCTTCACGAATTAGCTATTGACTATTAGCTTCTGTTATTAATAGAAATTCATTTCTTATTTATACACCCTTAAAATTGCAAATCATTTCAATTTGTCTCAGGGTGTGGAATTGGATCGTTCAGTATCTTTAGTATCTGGATTAATCAGCACCACCGGAAGTTGACTGGGAGCAAATCTATATGATTGTTCTTGCCTGATACTATTAGCTTGACTGGGATCAAAATTGCGGCTAAATTCCGTCCTCAAATCATCAACACGTCCTTGCATGAGCTTGACTTCTGTGCGGATTTCTCGCAACTTATCTTGTTGTAACCGGTGATAAGGCATAAGCTGAGATAGAGCAGATACCGCTGCTGTGATAATAACCAAGTTAACGGTGATCTTGGCAGAAGTTTCTAGTGCCATGATTTGATAAGAACGTTGGTGAAGATGTTTTTTTGGTCTAGGAGCAGTTCGGGTGGGTTTAACTGGTGGTTGTAGCGGTGGTTTGGATGGTTGAAAGGCGTTCATAACAATAAAAATAGTCAGGCTGATTGAAGGGAAGCACCATTAAAAGTAAAATGGCGCTAATTGCGACTTAATTTAGCTGCCATATTACTTCATTTTTGGTAATTTTCTACAAGTATTAGGTCATAAAAAAAAATACCTGGCATACGCAGGTACATTTTTTCAAGATACTTTTGGCTAAAAGTCCCAAGATCCTGAAGATTTTACCTTGTATGGCCAGGTTGATTTAGTCTTGTGTGGGTGTCACATCTGGGAGTTACTTGTAAAGTTCAGTCGCCAAACGCCAAGCGAGAATGCCTGGAATTAAAGCTACAACTAGAGCGATGTACACTTGAGTATCTGAGATAGTCATGGTGGAAACTCTCCTAAAATTCCAATGAGATGATTAACATTTCTTTTACTACTTTTCCTTGTTTTGCCAAAATTGGGGAATATCTTGTTACAAGATGCAACAAAAACATGATTTTTTCAGGAGTCAGGAGTCAGGAGTCAGGAGTCAGGAGTCAGGAGGCAGGAGTTATTGATTTTGGATTTTGGATTTTGGATTGTTTTTGTCAACTCCAATCTAAAATCTAAAATCTAAAATTTTCTTCCCTATTCCCTATTCCCCGTTATGACTTTCTACTTGGGTATTGATTTTGGTACATCTGGCGCACGAGCGATAGTGATTGATGAAGAGGCTAGAATTGTCTCTCAAATGCGTTATCCTTGGGCAAATGTGACAAATTGGGTAAATTGCTGGAAAGACGCTTTATGGGGTCTTATAGAGGGAATTTCCCAGGAATGGCGGCGTGAAATTGGGGCGATCGCTATTAACGGTACTTCTTCCACAATCTTGCTGACTGACGCTGCTGGCCAGCCTGTAGATGCTCCCTTATTGTACAACGATCCACGGGGATCAATGATGCTCAAGGATTTGAGTAGTATTGCTCCACCTAACCACACGGTACTGAGTGCTACTTCTAGCCTGGCAAAATTGCTGTGGATGCAACAATTACCTACGTTTAATCAAGCTAGATATTTACTACATCAAGCTGATTGGCTGGCATTTCTCTTACATGGAAAATTAGGTATTAGCGATTATCACAACGCTTTAAAATTGGGTTATGACGTAGAAAAGTTGCAATATCCAGAATGGCTAGAAAAAATGCAAATTCCTGTGTTTTTACCCCAAGTTTTAGCACCTGGTACTCCCATTAGTGAAATAACTCCAGAAATTGCGGCTAAATTTGGTTTTAGGCGTGATTGCTTGGTGTGTACAGGAACAACAGATAGTATTGCGGCTTTTTTAGCTAGTGGAGCAAAATTACCAGGGGAAGCGGTAACTTCTTTGGGTTCAACCTTGGTGTTGAAACTTTTGAGTCGTACCCGTGTAGAAGATGCACGATATGGAATTTACAGCCACCGTTTAGGAGATTTATGGTTAACTGGAGGAGCTTCTAATACTGGTGGTGCTGTATTAAAACACTTTTTTACTGATGATGAGTTAGTTCGCTTGAGTCAAGAACTTGATGTATCAAAAGCGAGTGAGTTAGATTATTATCCTTTGTTGAAAGAGGGCGATCGCTTTCCCATTAATGATCCCCATCTACCCCCAAGACTAGAACCTAGACCAGATGATCCCAAAGAATTTTTACATGGTTTGTTATCAAGTATGGCGCGAATAGAAGCAAGAGGATATGAATTATTGCAACAACTGGGAGCAGATAAATTAAGCTATGTTTATACGGCTGGTGGTGGTGCGGCTAATTCTACTTGGACGGCTATTAGAGCTAAATATTTAAAAGTACCTGTAGTTGCATCTAATAACACCGAAGCTGCTTATGGAAGTGCGCTTTTAGCGATGCGGTGATCAAGAATAGGTGATTGGTGATTGGTGATTGGGGAGAAATATTTACCTCCTGCCTCCTGACTGCTTACATTTTCACTTTTTGTTGACAACTAACTTCTAAAGGGAGGAAAATGGTTAAAACTTCCCCATATTTGGGATTTTGACGTACAATCAACTTACCACCAATAGCTTGAAATAGATGTTTAGTAGCAGAAATATTTAAACTAATAGTTCCTGTTTCCGGCTGGAATACTAATAATTGACCTAAAGATTTACGAATTGGTAGTGTTATTGTTCTGGTTGTATCTTGACAATCTAATTGAGGTGATAATTGTAATTTGAGTTGATCCCCGGCGGGAATAACTTGAACTTGAATAGAACTACCGGGGGGTAAACTGCGGGTGAAATTTTCCATTAAACCGGTGAGTACCCGATCTAGCATAGCGGGATTACTGACAACAGTTGGTAATTGCTGAGGTAAAGCCACATCTAAAGTTAAATTCCGTCGAGTTGCTGCTTGTTGCCAACGGGGGATACTTTGCTGTAAAACTTGATCCAAAGACATTGGAGTTAATTGGGTATTGCCAGATTTTGTTGTTGTACAAGTTTCTAATTCTGCGGCTTTAAATAACAACTCCATCCGATCAATTTGTTCAGTACATTCGTGATCAATAACTTGCAAACGATTAATTACAGTAGTTGGTAAATCTTGCCGCTTGAGTAGCAACCGAGTCATAGTACGAATAGTTGCCAGTGGGGTGCGGACTTCATGGGCAAAAGCTTGTAGTAATTCCACATCAGAACGGGAAGATGGTTTTGCTGATGGGGAAAGATGATTGTGGGTAGGTGGAGAGATGGGAATAGTATGTGTTGGTTTATCCGTTTCTGGTTCTGCTAATTCCTGAAGCAAAAACTGGGTAAATTGAATTATAGTTTGATAGTTTGGTGCAGTTGCCGGATATTTTTGGACTAAAGCATCCAAATCGGCAAATAATTCGGGATTAGTCAAAACCACCCTTGCGCCTAAAACTTGCCAAGCTTGCTGTACTACTTCTGGTGCAAAAGAAAATAAAAATTCTTTGTTCCCGCTGCTGTTTGCTGATAACACTAAAACCAATCTAAAATTTTCTGTGAACACCAAGCAAAACTGCTCTGCTCCTAGAGGATCGGCAGGTAATAAGGGTAAAATTGATTCTTCTGGACAGATATGATTATATTTGTAAGCATAGTCTGTAATTTGCTGCGGATCTTCCCAAGGAGATATGGCTTCATTTTCTCGACTTTGGGCGATCGCACCGGAAACTTGAAACGGCATCAAAGCCAAAGGGTTAAAGGGTTGGGCAGTAAAAGTAACCGTTTTTAAACTTTTAGTTAATTTTGGCTGACTAAATAAGGGTGCTGGTGCTGTTAAAACTAAACCTTGAGTTAAACCTTGGGTTAAACCTTGAGTGATGTCAGATGTCGTAGTTGCCAAGGTATTGAGGAGGAGATGTTCTGTAGCTGCTAAACTGATGCGCCATTGTTGCTCTGCTTTAGCAGATGAACACTCAGCCTTATTTGATCGGCTTGCGGCTAAAACTTCTCTCAAACTTGGCAAAATCCATTCGTACACAGGTTTTCACCTCTCGATTAACGAGTATCTAAAATCTAATTGACGAGCATCTCACAGCAGCTAAAGTAGACACTGCACTATATACTTATGAGGTTATAGTCTTTTCTGCATTAGTGATAGTAGTAGAACCGAACAATTGAGTAGGAATTTCCCTGGCGATGATGGCTATCTTGATGAAAATCAAGCTGGGATAAAACCTTGCCAAGATATGATTACAACTTTCCTTGCTTGTTGACTTATCTAGCGGCATTCGCAACATATTGTTACAATATTTAACAGCGTTTATCTCACTGGTGGCTTTTTGATGATGGTTAAGAGTCTTCCCCCTAGTTCTCGTTCTACCGTGGAGGACAGTCGCGGAAGCGAATTGTCCTTAATTGAAGTAATACCAGAAAATAGTACAGAAGTCTTGGTGATCAATTCACCAAAATTCTCAGCAAAGCATAAGCAGACAGTATTAGCTGAAACTGAACCTGAGACACTGCGTTATGATCCTGAAGAGATTCAAGCACATTACCAAAACCAGCCTTTACAGGTTCTGCGGCGAATTTTAACAGTTTTACGACCTACGTTGTCATATCTTTTCGGGATTTGGTGGGATAAGCAACGGGGAATTGTGGTGAAAAATGATCGTCGTCGGGCAGTTCAACTGCGAGAATTATTAACAAAATTAGGTCCTGCTTATATTAAAATTGGACAGGCATTGTCTACTAGACCGGATTTAGTTCCTCCTATATATTTGGAAGAATTAACTAAATTACAAGATCAATTACCACCGTTTCCTAATGAAATAGCTTACCAGTTTATTGAGGAAGAATTAGGAAGTCGTCCAGAGGAGATTTACGCGGAACTTTCAGCAGAACCAATTGCTGCTGCGTCTTTGGGACAAGTTTATAAAGGTAAACTCAAAACTGGGGAAGAGGTAGCAATTAAAGTCCAGCGTCCAGATTTGCGAGAAAGAATTACCATTGATTTGTACATTTTACGCAAGTTAGCTGGATGGGTGCAAAAAAATGTAAAACGGGTTAGAAGTGATTTAGTTGGGATTTTGGATGAATTGGGCGATCGCATTTTTGAAGAAATGGACTATATCCATGAAGGTGAAAATGCTGAACGCTTTTTTGAATTATATGGACATATCCCAGATATTTATGTACCAAAAATTTACTGGGAATACACCAACCGTCGCGTTTTAACGATGGAATGGATTAATGGTATTAAATTAACTCAAACGAGGGAAATTAAAGAACTAGGAATAGATGCACGTTATTTAATTGAAGTAGGTGTGCAGTGTTCCCTGCGTCAATTATTAGAACATGGATTTTTCCACGCTGACCCCCATCCTGGTAATTTGTTAGCTACCTTTGATGGTAAGTTAGCTTATCTTGATTTTGGGATGATGAGCGAAATTAAACCGCCCCAACGTTATGGTTTAATTGAAGCTATTGTTCACGTTGTTAACCGTGATTTTGATTTATTAGCACAAGATTATGTCAAATTAGAATTTCTTTCCCCAGAAACAGATTTAACACCGATTGTTCCGGCTTTTAGCAAGGTTTTTGCTAATGCCCAAGGTGCGAGTGTCGCAGAACTAAACATTAAAAGCATTACTGATGATTTATCAGCATTAATGTATGAGTATCCTTTCCGCGTACCTCCCTATTACGCTTTAATTATTCGTTCTTTGGTGACATTGGAAGGGATTGCTATTTATATAGATCCGAATTTCAAAGTTCTCAGTGAAGCTTATCCTTATGTTTCTAAACGACTGTTAACAGATCCAGCTGATGAATTAAGAACTTCATTGAAAGATTTACTATTTAAAGATGGTAAATTCCGGTGGAATCGTTTAGAAAACTTGTTAAAAAATGCCCGTAATAGTCAAGATTACGACTTTAATTTAATCATGAATCAGAGTGTAGAATTTCTCTCTTCTGAACGCGGTGTATTTATTCGTGATAGGTTAGTAGATGAGTTTGTGAATGGGCTGGATGCGGTAAGTAAAAACGTTTTACATAATTTTACTTTTTTACTCCGAGAAAGGGTAGGTTTAACAGCAGTTAATGAAATGCCTGGTGCAAGTGTTGAACAACAACAAACTTTAGAACATATTAAACGAATTTTAGGAATTCTCCGAGAAACGAGAGGTTTTGATCCTGCTAAACTTGCTCCCCAAGTAGCGCAGGTACTTTTTAATCCAAGAGTACATTATTTAGGACAACAAATTGCTAATCGTTTTACGCAAAAAGCCGTAGCTAGGTTAATTCGGCAATTATTAGCAGAAGAGGAAATTGGGTGATTGGTGATTGGTGATTGGTGATTGGTGATTGGTGATTGGTGATTGGGAATCATATAATTAATTACCCATTATCAATTATCAATTATCAATTATCAATTACCCCCTTGATGTCCATTGTGGTCACGTTGAATACTTTCTTGTAGGGCTTGAATTTGTTCATGACGGGCTTCTAATTCCAAAGTGCGACGGGCTAAATCTTGATTTTGCAAGGTTAAAGATTGTCGCCACTGTTCCGCTTTTTCTGCTTCCTGTTGTAAAAATTCTGGGGTAATACCAGTTTTGAGGTAAGTTTGCACTAAATAAAGTACCCAACTGGTAGCGTCTTCAATTGTTTCTATTTCACCTGTAGGAGAAAGTTCGACTAATACCAGCACTTTCTCGTTCATGATGCTTCCTTTTGCCAGAAGAATACAAGTATCTTCAGAAATAATATACCATAAATATTCAGATTCCTGACGTGCTAATAGGCGTAATTGATATTGCCCTAAAAAATCATTTTTACATACTTGAGCTAGATACAACATAGTAATTCAAAATTTGGTAATTGGTAATTGGTAATTGGTAATTGGTAATTGGTAATTGGTAATAGAGAAAAATTATTTCCTATATCACCGTTTACCGATTACCATTCACCTGTTATAAAGTACGCAGACGTTCCTGCAAAATTTCCGCTTGTTTTTGTGCTTCTGCTAAAGCATCTCTGGTAGTTTGTACCACATCTGCGGGAGCTTTATCTACAAAGTTGGAATTACTCAATCTTCCAGTTAAAGCTTTAACTTCCGCTTCAACTTTATTCAAACTTTTCTCTAATTTCGCCCGCAATACTTCAACATCAACTACTCCAGTTAAGGGAATAACAATTTGCACAGTACCCACAACTCCGGAAATAGAATTTTCTTTTTCCTGTGCAGGTTCTTTTTCTTCTTCCTGTGTGGTAGCAGGTTCTATTTCTGTTTCTGTTGGTGTTTCCTTCGCTGGGAAATATTTAGCAAATAATTCTTTTCTGGCTTTACCATTGAGTAGATAACGGACTACAAACCAACCTGCATAAAATAAACCCACTGTTTCAAAGAAACTACCAAAAATGGGTATCCGCAAAGATGTATTGCCGACAAAAATAACGACTCTGAGAGTAACTAACACCGCCAGAATTAAACCAATATTTTTCAAGGTCCGCCAATAGGAACTACTGAAAAGTTCTTTATTTTTGGGTAATTCTGTTGGTGCTTCTGTTGGTGATCCTGTTGGTGCTTCTCCAGTATTTTCTGGAGTGCTTTCTATGGAAGTGGGAGCATTAATAGTTAAGGTTTCTACCTTAGCTAAATCTTTGATATATGCTTCCGCAATTGTCAGGATTGACCTTTCTTTTTCACTTTCACTTTGCAAATTTGCGGTAATTTTTGCCCCTGGTTTAACATCAGCTTCCGCCCGTAAATTACGAATGGTGCGGATAGTATTAATTAACAAATCAAATTGTGTTTCTAAGTCAGCATCAATTAGATTTGTATCTGCTTCTGGATAAGATTGTAAAGCTAAAACTTGGGGATTTTCGGCTGGTTGTTGGGTGAGAGTTTGCCAAATTTCTTCCGTAATATGGGGCATGAAAGGATGTAATAACTTTAATACCCCTTCCAAAACGTAGGCGATAATTTGTTGGGCAATTTTCCGAGATGCGGGATCTGCATCTTTTTGTAATCTGGATTTTACTAATTCAATATACCAGTCACAAAAATCTCCCCAAATAAACTCATACAGTCCTTTGGCTGCTTCCCCTAAACCATAATTATCAATGTAGTTATTTGTTTGTTTAACTACTTGATGATAACGGGAAAGAATCCATTTATCACTGAGTTCTATGGGTTCTGGTTTACCTAATTGGGCTGGAGTTTGTCCATCCAAATTCATCATGACAAATCGGGCAGCATTCCAGATTTTATTGGCAAAATTTCGGGATGCTTCTACAGAGATAGATTCGTCTTTTTTGCGGTCATATTCTAAGCGAATATCTTGACCTGCACCGACTACTTCTTTAACTAATGTATAACGCAGGGCATCAGTTCCATATTTATCAATCAACAATAATGGGTCAATGCCATTGTTTGCTGATTTGGACATTTTCTTATTATTTTCATCCCTCACTAAACCGTGAATATAAACGGTTTTAAAGGGCATTTTTCCGGTAAAATGTCCTGCCATTAAGGTCATTCTTGCTACCCAGAAAAAGATGATATCAAATCCTGTAACTAGGGTAGCGTTGGGGTAGTAGGTTTCTAAGTCTTTGGTTTGTTCTGGCCATCCTAATGTGGAGAAAGGCCATAAACCGGAGGAAAACCAGGTGTCTAAAACGTCGGGGTCTTGTTCTAGTTTGACTTCTTCGCCAAATTGGGCTTTAGCTTTTTCTAATGCTTCTGCTTCGGTTTTAGCAACAAAGAAGGGTGTGGTGTCGGTAATTTCTCCGCCGGTTTCGCTGACTGCATACCAAGCGGGTATTTGATGACCCCACCACAATTGACGGGAAATACACCAGTCACGCAGATTTACCAACCAATCACGATAAACCTTTCTCCAGCGTTCGGGGACAAATTCGGGGGAATTTTGGTTATCGAGGAAATCGAGGGTTTTATCTGCAATGGGGCGAATTTTAACAAACCACTGGGTTGAAAGTAGGGGTTCTACGGGGACTTTTCCGCGATCGCTATAGGGTACTGTATGTTTATAGTCTTCTACTTTGACCAGTACGCCATCAGCTTCTAAACGAGCAACTACATTTTTTCTAGCAACAAAGCGGTCTTGTCCTTGGAACTCTCCCGCATTTTCGTTAAGCGTGCCGTCTTTGTTCATGATATTGATAAACGGCAAATCATGACGCTTACCCATTTCAAAGTCGTTAGGGTCATGGGCAGGAGTGACTTTAACGCATCCTGTACCGAAAGCGGGGTCAACTAATTCATCACCAATAATCGGTATTTCCCGATTCATGATGGGGAGGGTGAGAGTTTTACCAATTAAATGTTTATACCGTTCATCTTCCGGGTTAACCGCAACTGCCGTATCACCTAACATGGTTTCGGGTCTTGTGGTGGCAACTTCCACAAATCCAGAACCATCGCTGAGAGGATAACGGAAGTGCCAAAGATTACCATTTACCTCTTTGGGTTCGACTTCCAAATCAGACACCGCAGACTGAGAAGCGGGACACCAGTTAACTAAGTAATTACTCCGGTAAATTAGACCTTCTTCATAAAGACGGATAAATGCTTCTAAAACAGCTTTTGATAAACCTTCATCTAGGGTGAAGCGTTCCCGCGACCAGTCCACGGAAACACCCAAACGGCGTAATTGATTGACAATTGTACCACCTGATTCAGCTTTCCATTGCCAAGCCCGTTCTAAGAATTTTTCCCTACCTAAGTCGTAGCGAGTTTTACCTTCTGCTTTGAGTTGTTTTTCCAGAATGGTTTGTACTGCTATACTTGCGTGGTCAGTACCAGGTAGCCAAAGAGCGTTTTTACCCTTCATTCTTTGATAGCGAATGATGGCATCAATCAACGCACTTTCAAATGCGTGACCCATGTGTAAACTGCCGGTGACGTTGGGAGGGGGAATAACAATACAGTAGGGTTCACCGGGGTGGTTGGGGTCTGCTTTGTAGACTTGGTTTTCTTCCCAGAATTTTTGCCATTTCGCTTCTGTGGAGAATGATTCGTAAACACTGGGGAGATTTGGTATAGTTGCGGTCATGCTGGGAATTATCAGTTTTTTAGGACTCTGATCAATTTTGCCACAAGGTAGGATAGATGGTGATTTGTTACGAACCGCAAAGTTAGTAAATTTGGGAGATGGGTAAGTTTTGGAAGTGTGAGATAATACGGTTTATGGTCTGTTGGTTTTGATGATCTTTGTTTTGTTTAAACCGCAAAGTTCGCAAAGTTCGCAAAGTAAGAGGATTAAGTAATTTATTTAATGTTAGCAAAGGAAGTTATGCTGAGACAGCCAAATGAAGAGGTAGAAAAGTTAGCTTATAGAGTTATTGGTGCTGCTATTGAGGTACATCAAGTATTAGGTTCTGGATTTTTAGAGGAGGTATATCATAGGGCTTTAAGAGAAGAATTTCTTTTTCGTGAAATACCTCATACCTGTGAACATCCAGTAAAACTATACTATAAAGGTCGTCCTGTAGGCGAGGGTAAATTAGATTTTTTAGTTGGAGAATCCTTAATAGTAGAATTAAAATCTGTGCAAAGTTTAACTCCTATCCATGAAGCACAAGTTCTCTCATATTTAAAAATGACTACATACCCCCTTGCACTCCTCATCAACTTTAATGTTTCCCTCCTCAAAGAAGGCATAAAACGCATCATCTTTTCCTCCTAACCTTACCCTCCTTTAAATCCTCTTCCTTTGTGTACTTTGCGTACTTTGCGGTTCGTTACAAAAAACTAGAGGTTATTTTTATAATATTACTTGATTCTATTTTATCTTAAAGAGATACATTTAGTATGATTGGCGATCGCACTACGGTTAGCTATTGATAAAGTGTGACATATTTTTTCAAAGTTGGGTGGAAAAACAAAACTTGTGTATCAAAATTATAATAATTCCTTATTCAGTTTGTAAATTTGCTACAATATAAAGGTATTTATAAATAAACTATACCGTATAAAAGGCTCAAACAGTATGAACGCTGAGGAACTTATAGCACTTTATGAAGCAGGAGAAAGAGATTTTCAGGGTTTAGATTTGGAAAATATAGATTTAAGAGATGTTGATTTAAGTTGTGCTAATCTAAGACTTACTAACTTACGAAATGCTGATTTAAGTTGTGCTAATCTAAGACTTACTAATTTAAATTATGCAAATTTGAGTGGTGCTGATTTAAGTGGTGCTGATTTAAGTGATGCTTATTTAAATGATGCTAATCTAAGACTTACTGATTTAAGTGATGCTAATTTAACTGGTGCAAATTTAACCGATACTAATTTGAGTGGTGCTGATTTAAGTGATGCTGATTTAAATTGGATAAATTTAACTGGTGCAAATTTAACCGATGCAAATTTAAGTGGTGCTGATTTAAGTGATGCTGATTTAAATTGGGTAAATTTAACTGGTGCAATAATTGATAGCGAGACAAAATTAGATTATAAATGGTATTGTGTATGGAAACTTATTAATTCAAAATTCAATGTTTTTGATGTAAACTTAACTTATGATGATACAGATTTAGAAGAACACGATAATAATTTAATTATTAATGGTATAGATTTAACTTTTGGTGATATCAATTTAAGTAATGCTGAATTAAGTTGTGCTAAATTAGAGTTTATTAACTTAAATGGTGCTAACTTAATTGGAACTAACTTCAGTAATTCTGATTTGAGTGGAACTAATTTAAGTGATGCTAATTTAAAAAATGCTGATTTGAGTGGAACTAATTTAAGTGGTGCTAATTTAAAAAATGCTGATTTGAGTGGAACTAATTTAAGTGGTGCTAATTTAAATTGGGTAAATTTAACTGGTGCAATAATTGATGATAAGACAAAAATAGACCATAAGTGGTATTTAGCATGGAAAATTGTTAATGGAAAATCAGATAATTTAATAAAAAATTATTATCAACTTTCTTTATTTAATCTACTAAATAATTCATTTGATTATAATCAATATATAGGTAAAGATTTAAGTAGTTCTTATCTTCATAATTTAGACCTTATAGGCTTAAATTTGAGTTTTTCTATTTTTTGTCGTGCTGATTGTCAAAATGCTAATTTCACAAATACTAACTTATATTGTGCAAACTTTCATGATGCAAATTTAAGAGGTGCAAATTTTACTAATGCTGATTTACGATATGCAATTTTAATAGGTGCTGATTTAAGAGGAGCAGATTTTACTAATGCTGATTTACGACATATAAATTTTCATGGAGTAGACTTAACAAAGTCTAACACAGAAGGAGCAAAATTCACAACATTTGATGATATATCATGTTCTTGGAATCAGTTAAATGATAATCAATTTGAAGAACTTTGTTATGATATTTTGAGAGAAAAACATAAATTAACTAATATAGATAAAATTGGTAATTCTCGATCTCGTGATGGTGGTCGAGATATTGTATTTTTTAAAGGTGTAGATATTAATAAAAAACCTATTAAATGGATAGCTCAATGTAAGTTAAAAAGTGATAAGCGATCTCTTGGAAGCTCACAAGTCACTGATATAAGTGATATGCTAGTAGCACAAGAAGCTAAGGGTTTTTGTATTATGACTAGCGGAATAATTGACGCAACTTTACATGATAAATTAGATGCTTTAAGAGATAGAAACGGTATTGAAGTCGAAAAATGGTCATATTTAGAAATAGAACGATTTTTAGCAGAACATCCAGAAATTAAAGCCAGGTATTTTAAAGATTAAGTTGATAAAAATAATCCATAAAATTATCTTACACAGGTAGGCTTTGTTTGTATAGCCCCAGATTTCAAATCTCAGGGCTAAATTGTAACCAATATATCCTATTATTCCCGATTCCGCAATCTTTCTAACAACTCCTCACGGGATAAACTACCCAAAGACAAAAGTAACTGAGAACGTTCAGCAATAGGAAATTTAGCAATCTTTTCCACCGCACCAGATAACTCAGCATCTAAACTACCAAACCGCCCTTCCAACAAAGAAGTTATCAATAAAAGTTGTCCTTCCTGTCTTCCTTCCTGTCTTCCTTCTTGCTTTGCTTCTTGTCTCCATTCTTCCCGTTGTTGTAAATAAGCTGGTGATAAGTTCATAATCTCTTCCTCCTCTTCTCTACTTAAATTATCTCTCAATTCTAAATTCTTGCGCCAGTCGGCTAAAATTTCTAACAAATTCTCCCTAAAAGGGTTGTTTTCAGGTAAAGTCGTTAACTCCTCTACTGCTCTTTTTTGTGTTCCTCCTTTCCCTAAAACTCTTAACCATAAGGTGTCCTCATTTTCTGGTAATTGATGAATCACAACTATTGCTGTTTTCAAAATATCATGCAGAAAATAAATACCCTTAACCCAATCTTCTCCTATCTCATTTGCACCTAATCCTTTAATCATGCGAGGTGAGAAAGTTGGTGTTAAAATCCATAACATCGGAAATTCTGATTCAGCAATATTTTGGTTTTCTCGTTTCGCCCTCCTGACAATATCGCCATGAACAGCATATAATTTGAGTAAACAACTGCGAATTTCTATTTCTGATGGTGGGTTACGAAAAACCTCAATTAAACATTGAGTTTTGGCGATTTTACCTAATAAACCCAAAGGTAAATTTTCCTGAGTGGGTGTAGGAAAGGGTTCAAACCAAACATCAATTTCTTGAACTTCGCTTTTCACCTTTTCGCTTTTTTTGATTGTTCCTACAGGTGTTAATAATTCCTCTAGGTATTCTTTAGCAAATTGATCGTGAGTTTGTCGAGTCATTTGATGATATTGAAAATCACATTTTTCCAAAAATAACACTAAACATGAAAAATATTGGTTTGGTAATTTCAACTACTTATTAAAATTCTTATTAAACAACTGTTTAGCCTGTTCATAAACCTGAATATCAATAACAACTATCCCATTCTCCTGAGCATAATTTTCAATCTTCTTCCGTGCAAAAGGACGCACAAAAAAAGGAATTTCTTTAATTTTCGCTTCCGCTTCCGCAGTCCATTTTATTTGTTCACTCATAGATTTTTAGGTTGTGAATGATGTGACAGATTTCGATTTATGCACAGTTACAAAAATACAGCATTTTTAATGTATTTCTTCAATCTTCTTTTTCTCTTCTTTCTTCCTTTGCGCCTTTGCGTCTACCCTGCGGGATCTCCTCACGGAGATTGCGTGAGATATAAAAATATAGTTCACGAAAATCACTATAATATCGTTACCAGGTTTAACCCAGTAACGATATTTAACCAGAACTATTTTAGCATTGTTGCGCTACAGGTTCTTTAGCCAAAAATTCCTCTAACTCAGTTAAAGCCTCATCTTCAATCTTAGTCTGCATAGGACAGAACTTAGGACCACACATAGAACAAAACTCAGCCTTTTTATAAACATCATCAGGCAAAGTTTCATCATGATATTCCCTAGCTCGCTCAGGATCTAAAGCTAATTCAAATTGACGATTCCAATCAAAATTATACCGCGCTCTAGACAGTTCATCATCCCGATCTCTAGCACCAGGGCGATGTCTAGCAATATCCGCAGCATGAGCAGCTATTTTATAAGCTATTAACCCATTACGCACGTCTTCAGCATTAGGTAAACCTAAATGCTCTTTAGGTGTCACATAACACAACATCGCCGTACCATACCATCCCGCCATGGCTGCACCAATGGCTGAAGTAATATGATCATAACCAGGAGCAATGTCTGTAACTAAAGGACCTAGAACATAGAAAGGAGCTTCTGAACATTCCTCCATTTGCTTGCGGACATTAAACTCAATTTGATCCATAGGCACGTGACCAGGACCTTCCACCATTACCTGTACATCATGTTCCCATGCTCTGCGGGTAAGTTGACCTAAAGTTTTCAGTTCCGCTAACTGCGCTGCATCTGTCGCATCATGGGTACATCCAGGACGCAGGGAGTCGCCTAAACTGAAAGTAACATCATATTTCTTGAAAATCTCAATGATGTCATTGAAATGGGTGTACAGGGGGTTTTGTTTGCGGTGCAGCAACATCCACTTAGCCAAAATACCGCCACCACGGGAAACAATACCTGTAAGACGAGTTTTCACTAAAGGTAAATGTTCTATCAACAAACCCGCGTGAATAGTTTGATAGTCTACCCCTTGTTGAGCGTGCTTTTCGATGATGTGAAGAAAGTCGTCAGCGGTGAAGTTTTCCATTCTGCCGTGGACGCTTTCTAAAGCTTGGTAAACTGGTACAGTACCGATAGGAACAGGTGAAGCTTTGATAATAGCAGTACGAATTTCATCTAAATTACCACCACCTGTGGACAAGTCCATCACGGTATCAGCACCGTATTTAATAGATAATCTTAATTTTTCCAGTTCTTCTTGAACATCGGAAGAATTAGGAGATGCACCAATATTGGCATTGACTTTACATTTAGAAGCGATACCTATAGCCATCGGTTCTAGGTTAGTGTGATTAATATTCGCAGGGATCACCATTCTTCCCCGTGCTACTTCTTCGCGGATCAGTTCAGGAGGAAGGTTTTCCACCTTAGCGACGTGGTACATTTCCTCAGTAATTACACCTTGGCGAGCGTAGTGCATTTGTGTAACATTACGCTGTTCACGTCGCTTGGCTACCCATTCAGTTCGCATACAATAATCCTCAATATACAGCTTCCCTACGCTGGTATTACCCAGTCTCAGGTGTTAAGGGTTTGATCTCAGCTTGGCTTTCACAAGCACCCCTAGCATCAATGGAATTTTAGCATTTTAATGATCAGCAAGGGGAGGGGGTTAATATTTTTTGGTATTTTGGTATTTTGGTGTGTGAAAGTGCAATATTCCTCAATTTGGATGAAAATAGGTATAAATTTCCTGTGCTAATCTCGATCCAATTCCGGGAACTTCTGTTAATTGCTGTGGTGTAGCTTGACGGATATAATCAACGGAGCGAAAATGAGCTAGTAGTAACTTTTGTCGATGGTGTCCTAAACCGGGAATTTCATCTAAGCGCGACCTTTTCAATTTATCACTTCTTTGTTGTCGATGAAAACTCACAGCAAACCGATGTGCTTCATCTCGCAACCTTCGCAATAACTGTACTCCTGGTTGTTCTGCGTCTGTTTCTAAAGGTAAAGACTCACCGGGTAAAAAGATTTCTTCCCGTTTTTTTGCTAAACTCACAACTCGCAAGTCTGCTAATAAATTCATTTCTTCTAAAATAGATACTACCGCAGATAATTGACCTTTACCACCATCAATCATAATTAAATCTGGCCAGTCAGAATTTCCTAATCTTGGTAATTTTGGATCTTCAATATATTTCCTAAATCTTCTGTGAATCACTTCTGCTAAACTGGCAAAATCATCAGAATGTCCGATAGCAACATTGGGATTTTTAATTTTATAATGACGGTAATATTGTTTTGCTGGTAAACCATCAATAAATACCACTTGAGAAGCTACTGCATTACTTCCTTGAATGTGAGAAATATCATAACCTTCAATGCGGTGAGGTAAGTCTGGTAAATCAAGAATTGCTGCTAAATCTTCTAAGGATTTTTGATTACTATTACCCAATTTTTGCATTCTTTGTAATTCAAATTGGGCGTTTTTTTCTACCATTTCTATTAATTCTGCTTTTGTTTGTCGCAAAGGTGCAATAATATTTACTTTTCTGCCTTTTCTTTGTGTTAAAATTTCTGCTAAAATTTCCCCATCGGGTAATTCATGTTGTACTAAAATTTCACTAGGAATTTCTACACTATCTGCTGTTTGATAATGTTCTTCTAATACTCTTTGTAAAATTGCTCCTGGTTCAGCTTGGGAGTTAGCAATAAATGCTAATCTTCCGACTAACTGACCTGCACGAATTTGAAATAATTGAATGTATGCGTGTTGATTATCTGCGGCTAAAGCAATGGCATCTCTTGATACTGTATCATCAGGTAAGGATACTTTTTGCTGTGCAGTTAAGGATTTTAAACCAATAATTTGATCTCTGATTTTAGCTGCGGTTTCAAAATTCAATTCTTCCGCTGCTGCTTCCATTTGTGTTGTTAAAATATCTATTAATTCCTGAGTTCTTCCTTGAAATACCATTGCTATTTTTTGGATAATTGTCCGGTATTCTTCAGGAGAAATTAACTGTTGACAAACTCCAGGACAACGACCAATATCATAATTTAAACAAGGACGATCTTTAAATAAAGGTTGGGGTCTTTGTTTTTGGGGAAAAATGCGTTTACACAGGTGCAGAATTTCCCGTAATAAACCTGAGTCTGTGTATGGTCCGTAGTATTTATCTTTTTTATCTTTGGGTTTTCCCAGTTGACGTTTGCGAGTAATAAAAATGCGCGGATATTCCTCAGACCAGGTAATGCAGAGATAAGGATATTTTTTATCGTCTTTTAATAAAACATTAAAATATGGTTGATGCTGTTTGATTAAATTTGCTTCTAATGCTAATGCTTCCGCTTCGGTATCAGTGACAATAAATTCAATTTCCGTCACTAATTTAACCATCGTGTTGATGCGTTGAGTCTTATTAGTGTAGTCACGGAAATAGGAACGAACACGCGATCGCAATTTGCGAGATTTACCTATATAAATAATGCGATCGCTTTCATCCCGCATTAAATAAACCCCTGGTGCTGGGGGAATTTCTGCTAAACGGGTTTCTAGTTTCTCTGGGTTTTTAACTAATGGTAGAGTTTGAGATGATACTGTCACGGCTAATGTTAGGTAATTTTACAAATAAATACCTTTCTTTATTTTAAGAAATATTTTTAATGTCATCTAATTTTTGATGAAGATGCGATGAATTATATAACGAACCGCAAAGGACGCAAAGCACACAAAGAAAGCCAGAAAACCAGGGAATAAATTCCCTGTCTTATAGCTAAAGTCAGTTAAAACCGACTATTTTGCAAAGATTATGGTTTCTCAAACGCTAGAATTAATAAATTCAGCAATTCTATCTACCGCAGTTTCTAATATCTGTGGTTCTTGCACCAACGCAAAACGCACATATCCTTCCCCTGCTGAACCAAAACCAGCACCCGGAGAAGCAGCTACACCAGTTTGTTTAACTAACTCTGTACAAAATTTGATAGAATTATTACTCCAATGTTCTGGTAATTTTGCCCAAATATACATAGTTGCTTCTGGTGTGGGAACGTTCCAACCAATGCGGTGCAAGGCATTGATGAAAGCATCACGACGTTGGCGGAAAATAGCAACTGATTTTTTTACACCGTCTTGATTGCCTGTAAGTGCAGCGATCGCCCCGTTTAAAATTCCCAAATATTGATTAAAATCAACGGTGGCTTTAACCTGTTTTAAAGCTTGAATTAATTGAGCGTTACCAATGGCGTAACCAATGCGGAAACCACCCATATTATAAGATTTAGACAAGGTGAAAAATTCAATAGAAACGCTTTTTTCAGGGTCAGCTTGTAAAATTGAGGGAACTGAGGATTTTAGATTTTGGATTTTGGATTTTGGATTGAAAGTTTCGTCCTGGGTAAATACTAAATCTACGTAGGGGAAATCATGGACTAAAACAATGTTATGCTTTTGACAAAAAGCTACAGCTTCTTGAAAGAAAGATAAAGGAGCGATCGCACTGGTAGGATTATGGGGATAGCTTAACACCATCAGCCGTGACTGAGCTAAAACTGAAGCGGGAATATCAGTCAACACTGGTAAAAAATTATTTTCTGCCTTTAAGGGCATTGGGTAAATTTGCCCACTTGCTAAATAAACTCCTCCTGCATGGGAAGGATAACCAGGGTCTAATAACAAGGCAAAATCACCAGGATTGAGAATTGCTAAAGGTAAATGTGCAGTTCCTTCCTGAGAACCAATCAAAGGTAAAACTTCTGTTTCTGGGTCAACTTTAATACCGAATTTTTGCTCATACCATTGAGCAGCAGCTTGACGAAATCCTTGAGTTCCTCGAAACAGCAAATAACCGTGAGTGTTAGGATCATCAAGAGATTTGGCGATCGCATCAATAATATGATTATCTACTGGTAAATCAGAAGATCCCAGAGACAAATCAATTAATTCTTTTCCAGCAGACACAGCTAGAGCCTTAGCCCTGTCCATATCCGCAAATACATTAGCTTGTAGAGGTTGTAAACGTTGTGCAAATTGCATTTTAGTCATTAGTCATGGGTCATTAGTAATTAGTCATTGGGCAAAATCAGGTCAAAAGTCAAAAGTCAAAAAATAGGGAACAGGAAAGAGGAAAGGGAGCAAGGAGGAAAATACCTCTCTTCTGCCTCCAGTCCCCAGTCCCCAGCGATGCACTGAGCTTGTCGAAGTGTCCCCAGTCCCCAGTCCCCAGTACCTGACCATTTACTAATTACTATTTAAATGCTGATCCAAAAGACTGAGTAATTGATCTTTGCTGATAACTCCCTCAGTCGATTCTAGCAGTTGCTTTTCTTTAATTAACCTGAGTGCAGGGACACCTTCCACCTGATACCGTTTTACAGTTAGGGGGTTAGGGTCAATTTCCATCTTGACAATTTTTAGGCGATCGCTGTATTTATTAGCAGCTAAACTAATCATTGGCGACATCAATTGACAAGGACCACACCAGGAAGCCCAAAAGTAAACTAATACAGGCTGCTCGGCTTTTAAAACCTCAGTTTCAAACTCAGCGTCAGTGATAGTTATTACACCCTTACTCATTAAAGTCTCCATTAGGTGGCATCTTCCAAGTTGACACACACATTACTGTATCGTAAAAAGGAGTCAGGAGTCAGGAGTCAGGAGTCAGGAGTCAGGAGTTATTTATTTTGGATTTTGGATTTTGGATTTTGGATTGTTTTTGTTAACTCCAATCTAAAATCTAAAATCTAAAATCTAAAATTTTCTTTCCCAGTCACCAGTCACCAGTCCCCAACGAAACAAAATCCCACAACCTTGAGGTGTGGGATATTCTCAAATGTGTTTTCTGCAAAACTTACAACTGATCTAATTGTCTTTTTAAAGCTTCCAAGTCAGCTTTTAATGGATCATCCACTGGCTCCGCAGGTTTAGCTGTGGTAGTTGGTTGTTGTGTATTGGTGGGTTGTTGTTGTGGGGGTAGTTGCGGTTGAGGTGCTGCTGGTGGTAGCATACTTGCTTTCAAAGCTGCCAATTCATCATCAACATCACTACTACCTTCTAACTGGGCAAATTGGCTTTCTAAAGTTCCACCTACTAATTCTGCTGTAGACTGAGCGCGAGCTTCTTGCATCAAAACCTTTTCTTCCATGCGCTCAAAAGCAGCCATGGCACTGCTTGTACTCATTCCACTAACCATTGAACCTAGTTGTTCCTGAGCTTTAGCAGCAGTAATTCGCGCTTTGAGCATTTCTTTCTTGGTTTTAGCTTCAGAAATTTTGCTCTCTAGCTGGATCAAATTCTTTTTCAGAGTTTCCACCTGTACAGTCTGCTGATCTAAACTGACTTTTAATACTGTAGCAGTATCATTAAAAGTTTTCTTGCGCTCTAATGCTTGACGGGCTAAGTTTTCATCACCTTTTTGCAGAGCTAGTTGGGCGTTACGTTGCCACTTATTAACTTCATTTACAGCCTCATTGTATTGTTTATCTGTGCGTTTTTGGGCAGCAATGGCTTGTGCAATACCTTGACGTAACTGTACCAAGTCTTCCTGCATTTCCAACAGGGCTTGTTCCAGCATTTTTTCTGGATCTTCTGCTTTATTGATTAAATCGTTAACATTCGCACTAACTACTCTTTTAAGCCGATCAAATAATCCCATAACTTTGTTTTTCCTTGTTTTTATGCTTGAGGTTTACGCAATTTGTTAGACAGTGAAGTTTTTTACTGTTTAATAGTTACCTATTTCAATTTAATCTTTTCAGTCTGGATTGGTTTCCTCTCTCCATTCTGAATCATCACCCTATAATTCAGCTACATTAACTCATCACATTTAACACTTTGGAGTTTTCACCTTGGAGTTTTGGCTACTTGCTGCACTGAAAGGCTATATCTCTGTCGGCTGGTTATTTACCTCCTTTAACATTTGGGTTTTCATTGCTGCCAGTTCAACATCGACATTGTTATTAATAGAATTCAAATTAGCAAACCTTGTTTCCAGATTATCACTACCCAGTTGACCAATTGCTTCTGCTTGTGATTCTATCTGCAACACCTTATCTTCCATGCGTTCTAATGCACTCAGACTAGATGTAGTAGAAAATTCACTCAGCATTTCCTGAAGTTTATAGGAAGCTTGAGCAGAACGAGCGCGAGCAATGTACATATCTTTTTTAGTTTTTACTTCTGCGGTTTTCAACTCCAAACTACGCATATCCTGTTTTAACTTGTCTACTACTTGTTTTTGCTGTTCTATTTGCTC
Source organism: Sphaerospermopsis sp. FACHB-1194 (assembly GCF_014696235.1). Lineage (NCBI taxonomy): Bacteria > Bacillati > Cyanobacteriota > Cyanophyceae > Nostocales > Aphanizomenonaceae > Sphaerospermopsis > Sphaerospermopsis sp. FACHB-1194. The sequence continues at coordinate 60,702 of NZ_JACJPU010000023.1, forward strand.
AAACAAAGCTGTAGCCGTTTGTTGGTAAGTTTGGCGTTTGGTGAGAGCTTCCCGTGCTAAAACTTCATTACCTTGTTGGAGAGCTAGTTGAGCGCGACGATACCATTCTTGAGATTGAGATTCTGCTGCAAGTGCTTGACGTTCAGTGCGTTTTTGGGTAGCGATCGCACCAGCAACTCCCTGTCTCAATTGTACCAAATTTGACTGCATTTCCAGAAAGGTTTGCTCCAAAACTTTTTCTGGATCTTCAGCACCATTCACCAAGCTGTTAACATTAGCACGAACTACCCGCAAAATGCGCTTCATCACTTCCATACTTAAATATGCTCCATTCAGGTTTTAGCAACCAGCAAATTTAGGCTTCTTTCCATGATCAATTCTGAATTATCAATTATCAATTATCAATTACCAATTATCAATTACCTATCATGGTTTTTGTACACGGGCTTTAATGCCTTTTGCCTGTAGTTGCTGTAAACGTTGTTTTGCTTCCTCTTCAGTCTTCAACACACCAAGATAAATATACTTTTGTCCATCTGATAAATAAGCATCAGGAACAACTTGCCGCGCACTTGCTAAAGCATTATTGCCTTGATTATCAGCCACAATATAATAGTACCCATCCGCTGATGGTTTTATTTCTGTATTCAGTCCTGGTAAAGTTTCCTTGGGCTTGGGTATAGCGGAAACATTGGGGACTGAAGTTAGTGGAACTACTGGACTTATTTGTGTTTCGATGACTATGGGTTGGGGAGTAGCTGTCGGGGTTGGTTTAACTTTCGGTGTTAAACCTATTACATCATTAGGATCTCTCACCTGTGGAAACTCACGAGCCGCCAAGTTAGGATATTTGGGGATAGGTGTGATTTCTGGTTGGGCTATAGGTGAGGGATTACTTTCCGAAACATAAGTATTTTCACTATTTTTTGAGGAGATCCGGTTAAAAAGTTGGCTCAAATGCAACTGTGGTAAAGTTCGGGGATTAAATACTACATAGCCTAAAGTTAAACTAGCTAACAGCAGCAGCATAGAACCAATACCCAACGGTGACAGTAAACTGTCGTTAGAATTAGTTGATTTGTTGGTTGGTGGTTGTTCTTCTTGGAGACTTCGCAGCAGTGCTTCACTGGATTCTAAATAATCATCTGGGTGTTTGGGAGTATGATTTGCCGCTACAGGAGTTTCACCTTCAGCCTTGGGCTTTGTCGGTACTATACTACTGATAGGCTTTGACTCAGGTGGCGGTGGTGGGGTTTGTATTTTGGTAGACTGTTCGGCAGAAGACAGTGGTAAATGATTGATTTGTTCCTGTTTTTCCACATCTGAGACAGGATTTTCTAGAAAAATTGAGTTATTCTTAAATTCTGACGTTGATGGCTGAGTTGTTACCAATGTCTCAGTTATGGTATTTAACTCTTGGGATGGCTGAGGAATATAATTTTCTACACTAACTTTTTTCGTTTGCCTCACTCCATTGCGTGCGCGTCGGTATCTAGTTAACTCTTGATCCAACTGCACTTCTAAACTTCCTAGTGCTGCTGCTAGTGCTGGTTGTAAGCCAGAGGTTTTAGCGGATGAAGTACCAGAATCAATTGTGGGATTTTGACTCATTGCCAGGATGCCTTCAATATGATAGTGCTGTATGAATTTTATCAGTAAAAAATTCAAGTGACTCCTGTACGGGCGAAGTAGGGGCGAAGTAGGGGCGAAGCATTCGGAAAATAACCTGTGATCAAAATTGAGAATTGATCGCCCGAATGCTTCGCCCTTACAGGAAAATAGCGTGTTGATAAAATTGATAATTTGTTGCCCGAATGCTTCGCCCTGACAGGAAAATAGCGTGTTGATAAAATTGATAATTTTGTTGCCCGAATGCTTCGCCCCTACGACTCCTGACTCCTTAATCTCCTAGCCCATGACTTACGTCACGCTGCGGGAACACAGATAACTTTTTCAGCAAACCCAAATCTAGATGTCGTTGAAATCTGTTAATGATATTTTAGGCATTCTCCAACTGGAAGCCCAATGGCAGGAACAACCTTTTTCACGCTTGCTCAAGTGTTGGCAAGAAGTTGTTGGGGTTAAGGTTGCTGCACAAACACGCCCTTTGTCGATTCAGCGTGATGTTTTGTGGGTAGCAACTTCTAGTGCAGCTTGGGCGCAAAATTTGACTTTTCAACGCAAAAATCTACTTTTAAAGTTAAATAAAAAGTTGAATCACGAGATATCTACACCTTTGATAGATATTCGCTTTTCTACTGCCCAATGGAAACAAACACCATTACCAGACAACCCACAACAAACTTTATCACCCCAAGCACACCCTAGTTATTTGGGTGATGTAGGTGTGGGTATTTCCAAACCTGAACTTAAAGCTAGTGCTAAAAATGCTCAGACAGCTTTTGAACAATGGGCTAGAAATAGACAAGAGCGATCGCATAACTTAAACTTACCTCTTTGCCCCCAATGTCAATGCCCATCCCCACCAGGTGAAGTCCAACGCTGGGGTGTTTGTTCTCCTTGTGCCGCTAAATTTGTCATTGATCAAGCAGGAAACAAAAAATAGCCAAAATGCAACATCTAAAAGGCTCGTGTCATCCAAATCTCACTCTTTACCTTTGATCCCCAATGCGTTATAGGCAAAAACAAGTATGTGGACACTTCACTAATCATATACAAATATGACAAAAATATAAAAACATAATAAAAATTTTTTTTTCAAAAAAATACCTAAAACCCTTATTAGATAATTACTTCTTGGCTTTTATACCCATTTTGTCAGGGAACGAAAATATTAAGTGTGATAATTACCCTTCGTTCCCACTCAAGACTCAAGATTATGAAGCCAATTAACCCTTTAACATCAGCCTGTAGGTATTGTCGTCATTACCAACCAGAAGGCCGTCGTGGTGGTATGTGTCAGCAATTAAGCGCACCTGTTCAAGCTGGTTGGAAAGCTTGCTCTTTAGCGATCCCCGCCTTTGCTCCTACATGGGAATCTTTAGAAGATAATTGGAGCTTACCATTATCTAAACCTATTGTACCTATCCTACCCGTTGCAGCTAATATCAATTCCGATTTAGAAAATCTAGAATTTACAACTGTTGCTGAAACATCTGTTTCCTCATTACCAGAGATAAAAACTAAAGTTATAGTTGTTTAAGACTTGGTTACTACTTTTGGTGACTACTCTAATTATATTTTTCCCAATCAGACTGCTAAATATAACATTGGCATTGCATTTAGTTAGCTAATTTTTTGGTGCTGCAATTTTGTTTTTAATCAAGCCTTATTAGCATCGCACCTTGTGATCAGGTGCGGTTGTGAGGATGGTTAAGGCAACCAAGGAAAGTCCCGAAAATTGGGAGTCCGTTTTTCTAAGAAAGCTTGTTTGCCTTCTGAACCTTCTTCGGTCATGTAATAAAGTAAAGTTGCATTACCAGCCAGTTCTTGTAACCCTGCTTGGCCATCACAGTCAGCGTTAAATGCTGCTTTTAAACAACGTATGGCAATGGGACTTTTTTCTAATATTTCCTGCGCCCATTTTATCCCTTCAGCTTCGAGTTCTGCTACAGGAACTACTGTATTAACTAATCCCATTTCTAAAGCTTGTTCGGCATTATATTGACGACAGAGAAACCAAATTTCTCGCGCTTTTTTCTGTCCAACTATTCGTGCTAAATAACTCGCCCCAAAACCACCATCAAAACTTCCTACTTTTGGTCCTGTTTGTCCAAAAATGGCGTTATCCGCAGCTATGGTTAAATCACAAATTAAATGTAAAACATGACCACCACCAATAGCATAACCAGCGACTAAAGCAATCACTACTTTAGGCATAGAACGGATCAAACGTTGTAAATCTAGCACATTTAAGCGCGGAATCCCTTCATCATCAACATAACCAGCTTGTCCGCGTACACTTTGATCACCACCGGAACAGAAAGCATATTTTCCATCTGTGTGAGGTCCCGCACCCGTAAATAGAACTACACCAATACTAGTATCTTCACGAGCATCACAAAAAGCCTCATAAAGTTCAAAGACAGTTTTTGGGCGGAAAGCATTGCGTTTGTGGGGACGGTTGATGGTGATTTTAGCGATACCATCGGTTTTTTGATACAGAATATCTTCGTAGGTTTTAACAGTTTTCCAGTCAGTTGACATAGGGATGAGTTAACTATGGTGCTTGAGAATTTTATCAGGTATTGGTGATTGGGGACTGGTGACTGGGGTGGGGACTGGTGACTGGTGATTGGGAAAAATAACTAATAACTAATAACTAATAACTAATAACTAATAACTAAACAGACATGATATTATTTGATTATTATTGTATTCTGAAGTTGGAAAAATCCAATAGGATGATTTTATGTCTTACAGTGATTTTACTTTAGAAGCTGTTAAGAAAAACCTGAATCTCAAAATTTCTACGAGAGATAATATTTTTGCTGAATTTGCACCATTACAAATCAGTGATTATTTACAGGAAGCTTTAGCTTATAATGTTCCTTTTGCTTTGGCTAGTAATACAGAAAAATCTCGTTCTGAGATGATTATTACACCTATTTTATTGGAGTTAACTAAAAAGAAAAATCAGGAAATTAGTTTGTTTTCTGGTGTAGAATTTAATGTTGATTCTAGTCAGGGTTAAACTGGTAATTGTGATTTTATTATTAGTCGTTCTCCTGAATTTTTATTGATTAATGCCCCGGTAATTTTAGTTGTTGAAGCCAAAAATGAAAATATTAAAGGCGGTTTAGGTCAATGTATAGCAGAAATGTATGCTGCTAAATTATTTAATGAAAGAGAAGAAAATGAAATTACAGAAATTTATGGTGTAGTGACCACTGGGGAAATTTGAAAGTTTTTAAAGTTATCAGGTGAACGGGTACAAATTGATTTGGCTGAGTATTTTTTAAATGATGTTGGTAAAATTATGGGTATTTTAACGAGTGCTGTCAAGTAATTAGGTGACAGGTGACAGGTGACAGAAAAGTGTTTTGTCCAATTACCAATTACCAATTACCAATTACCAATCACTCATTACCAAACATTAAAATATACTGATTAAATTAGCTTTATGACTTTTTTTACTGTAAGAATCAGCTAAGTCAGAGTAGAATTAATCTGGCCAATTTTCTCTGGTTAAATCTCTACAAACAGGAGGTTAAATTTTGGCTAAGTTGAAAGTCGCTATTAACGGTTTTGGGCGGATCGGTCGTTTGGTACTCCGTGCGGGTATTAATAATCCTAACATTGAATTTGTGGGGATTAATGACTTAGTACCACCGGATAATTTGGCTTATCTTTTAAAGTACGACTCCACACACGGTAAGTTAAAAGGTAAGGTGGAAGCTAGGGAAGATGGCATGGTAATTGATGGGCATTTTATCCCCTGTGTTTCTGTCAGAAATCCCGCAGAATTACCTTGGGGTAAATTAGGTGTAGATTATGTTGTGGAATCTACAGGACTTTTCACTGATTATGCTGGGGCGGAAAATCACTTAAAAGCTGGTGCAAAAAAAGTTGTGATTTCTGCACCTACAAAAGATCCTGAAAAAGTGAAAACAATGGTGATGGGTGTAAACCATCAATCCTATGATCCTGCAAAGGATTTAATTGTTTCCAATGCTAGTTGTACTACAAATTGTTTAGCGCCAATTGCTAAAGTTATTAATGATAACTTTGGTTTGGCTGAAGGTTTGATGACTACAGTTCATGCGATGACTGCTACTCAACCTACAGTAGACGGACCAAGTAAAAAAGACTGGCGCGGTGGTAGAGGTGCGGCTCAAAATATTATTCCTTCTTCCACTGGTGCGGCTAAAGCTGTGGCTTTGGTTTTACCAGAGTTGAAAGGTAAGTTAACAGGGATGGCTTTTAGAGTTCCTACCCCTGATGTTTCGGTAGTTGACTTAACTTTCAAAACTGTCAAATCTACAAGTTACAAAGAAATTTGTGCAGCAATGAAAAAAGCTGCTGAGGGTGAGTTAGCAGGTATTTTGGGTTATACCGATGAAGAAGTAGTTTCTACAGATTTTCAAGGTGATGCCCACTCTAGCATTTTTGATGCAGGTGCAGGAATTGAATTAAATTCTAACTTCTTTAAAGTTGTCTCTTGGTATGACAACGAATGGGGTTACTCTAACCGTGTTGTTGATTTGATGTTGTCAATGGCACAGAAGTAAAAATTGATAATTGACAATTGATAATTGTCCATTTTCCATTGTCAATTGTCCATTATCCCCAGTATGGGCTTAACGAGGTTGCACTACCTAGACCGTTACCCCCTACTTTGTATGATGCGTCGAACCAAGATTATCTGTACTGTTGGTCCTGCTACTGCTGCACCGGAAAAGCTGCAAGCTTTGGTGGAAGCAGGAATGAATATGGCTCGGTTGAATTTCTCGCATGGTGCTTATGAAGCTCACGCTCAAACTTTTCACCATTTACGACGCATTAGTGATGAGTTAAAAAGACCCATTGCGATTATGCAGGATTTGTGTGGTCCGAAAATTCGCTTGGGGAAGTTACCACCGGAAGGTTTGATGCTGGAAGCTGGGAGTGAGGTGACTTTTCTGTTACAGGAAAAGGGGGAAAATATTGATGAACTTCCCCTACCTCTACCTACTTTATTTGCAATGATCCGACCTGGTGAACCAGTTATGATTAATGATGGTCGGGTGAAGTTAACTGTAACCAGTCGTGATGCTGATAAAATTCGCGCTCATGTGGATATTGGGGGGTTGATTTCTTCTCATAAGGGTGTAAATTTACCTGCGACTCCTTTACCTGTGAGTTCCATTACAGAAAAGGATTTGCAGGATTTACGGTTTGGGATTCAATTGGGTGTAGACTGGGTAGCGGTTTCTTTTGTGCGATCGCCCGCAGACCTAGAACCGGCAAAACGCATGATTGAAGCTGCTGGTTCTAAAATCCGTCTGATTGCCAAAATTGAACGCCCGGAAGCTGTCGCCCAGTTAAATGACATCCTAGAAGTTGCTGATGCGATTATGATTGCCCGTGGTGATTTGGGAGTAGAAATGCCCATTCACCAAGTGCCATTAATTCAAAAAGATATCACTCGTCTCTGTAATTTCATTGGTAAGCCTGTGATTACAGCTACGCAGATGTTAGAGTCGATGATTAGCGCCCCTGACCCCACTCGCGCCGAAGCAACGGATGTGGCTAATTCCATTTTGGATGGTACAGATGCGGTGATGTTGTCGGGAGAAACTGCCGTGGGTGAATATCCCATTGCGGCGGTACAAACAATGCACAATATCGCTTTGCAAACGGAAAAAGCATTGCAAGCGGGTGCTAAACATACCTGGAATCATGAAGCCGGTCGTCTGAGTGTTACAGAATCAGTTGCCCAAGCGGTTTGTCGCATTGCTTATGAAACAGGTGCTAAGGCGATTCTTTGTAATACAACTTCTGGAAATACGGCTAGATTGATTTCTAAATATCGTCCTCTGACACCAATTATTACCCTGACTTCTGAACCCATTGCCTATCGTCAGTTGGCTTTATCTTGGGGTGTAGAACCTTTGTTAATCAACCCTGTTCACCATGCAGAGGAGATGTTTACCAATGTGGTTAACACAGTGGTAGAAAAGGGTTTTGTGAAAAAAGGTGACAAAGTTGTAATTACCTCTGGAGTACCAATTGGTATGTCAGGAACAACCAGTTTAATCAAAGTGCATTCTATTGGACAGCCTATTACAGCTTGAGACGTTTAAAATAGGGCTGAGGCTGGAACTTTTCTCTTCCTGCTCAAAAATTCTCAACTTCATTCCTTCTCTTCCTTTGTGTACTTTGCGTACTTTGCGGTTAATAAATCAAAAAAAGTTGGCAACTGCACACCTGAGAGGAATGATTTAGTCAAGTAAGGTTAGGCAATTATTAAGAAAAGTTGCCAAAATCAGAATCGTATGCAAGATCAAAGAGTTTAAATAATTGGGGATTGGTAAATCCTACACCAAAAAAATTTACGGAGTATGTTATGGCTAAAAATTTACTGGAACAGTTGCGGGAAGTAACCGTTGTTGTGGCGGATACTGGAGATATCCAAGCAATTGAAAAGTTTAAACCCCAGGACGCTACTACCAATCCTTCTTTGATTACTGCGGCGGCACAAATGCCGGAATATCAAGATATTGTTGACCAAACTTTAATTAAAGCGAAAAAAGATGCTGGTACTAAGGCTACCCAAGCCGAGGTAGTTTCTTTAGCTTTTGACCGTTTGGCGGTTTCTTTTGGTTTGAAAATTCTGCAAATCATCCCCGGTCGTGTTTCTACTGAAGTAGATGCACGGTTATCCTATGATACTGATGCTACAGTGGCTAAAGCTAGAGATTTGATTGCTCAATATAAAGCTGCGGGTATTTCTAAGGAACGGGTTTTAATTAAAATTGCTGCGACTTGGGAAGGTATCAAGGCTGCGGAAATTTTGGAAAAAGAAGGTATTCACTGTAACTTAACTTTGTTGTTTGGTGTTCACCAAGCGATCGCCTGTGCTGAAGCTGGTGTCACTCTGATTTCTCCTTTTGTGGGTCGTATTCTTGACTGGTACAAGAAAGATACCGGACGGGATAGCTATCCTTCCGCAGAAGACCCTGGTGTATTGTCTGTAACCAAGATTTATAACTACTACAAAAAGTTTGGTTATAAGACTGAAGTTATGGGTGCTAGTTTCCGTAACATTGGCGAAATTACAGAGTTAGCTGGTTGTGATTTGTTGACTATTTCTCCTGGTTTATTATCAGAATTGCAAAATACTGTGGGTGAATTACCCCGCAAACTTGATCCTGCTAAGGTTGCAGGTTTATCTATTGAAAAAATCTCTGTTGATAAAGCCACTTTTGATAAGATGCACGCTGGCGATCGGATGGCATCTGATAAACTTTCTGAAGGTATTGACGGTTTTACCAAGGCTTTAATTACTTTAGAGCAATTATTAGCTGAAAGATTGGAACGTCTGGAAAAAGAAATGGTAGCTGCTGGTTAAGGATAATTATTAGATGATTTAGGTGATTTAGATCCCCTGTTTCTTGAAGAAACCGGGGATCTGTTTTTTTGTTGGCATGGGGGAAATAACCTTTGGTAATTCTGCAAAACCTTACTAGCTTTTATCGACGGATTAGATGAGGTAATTAAAATCTGTGTAATCCGTGTTCAGATGTTTTATGTTCGTATCAGCCTTTTAAATTCTAAACTTTTGCTTCCGAAGTTAATTAATAGTCCGACTTCGAGTTTATAGACTTTGAGGTAGTTTAGGGCTTGGGCAAAGTGGACATCTTCTAGTTGTTTGGTGGCTTTTAGTTCGACTAATATTTTTTCTTCAACCACAAAATCAGCGCGGCGTGTGCCGATGGGTTCGGGTAGGTTTTTGTAATATATTTGCTGTTCGATTTCTCTGGCAAAGTTTAATCCTGCTTGATGAAATTCGTAGGCTAGGGCGCGTTGATAAATTACTTCTTGGAATCCGTTACCGAGAAACTTATGCACTTCAAAGGATGCGCCGATTATTTTTTGGGTTATGTCTTCATGTTTGAGGGGCATAGTAGTTGAAACGTGGATTAGATGGGATTACGCTGATTTTAATCTGTTAGAACACGGATTTTACGGATTTTACGGATTGCGCTGATTTTGATGTCTGTCACTAAGCTGTTGTGCATTTAATTTGTATAAGTGGAACAGGCATCTTGCCTGTTAAACAAGAGTTCAGAATATTAGGATTATACAATTTAGCTGTGTAACAGCTTACCACACGCAATTTAATCCGTGCAATCTGTGTAATCTGCCTAATCCGTGTTCAAATGTTGTAGTTTCCGCAGGTTGGCTTTCTGAGCTTGAGATAATTTTGGATATCTACGCGCATACCAATTCTCAACTTCGGCTATGTCTTCGGCGTTAAGTCCATAGGCTTCAGCTACCGTCGCATGGGTAAACCAATGACGCAATAATTCCTTGTTTTGTCCTGTGATCTGTTTACCAGTTATCTCTTTACTAAAAGACGGAAAAGCACCATCTAAAACTGTCACAATCTCTTCAACAACTAATAGTTAAGTTAATATTAAAACAACCTCTGAATCACGGATTATACGGATTAAAAGATTTCACGGATTTTACTTATTTTAATCATATAACCTTCTACTAATAAAATACCTTAATAACTCTTAATCCCAGAAAATCCATGAAATCTGTGTAACCCATTTAATCCGTGTTCAAATTCATTATTTATAGATTCTGGAAGGATTTTAGAATTTGCAGCACGCGATAGAGTTCATTACTTGATCGCTTAAAAAGTGAAAAATCATCAGAAAGATCGTATTGCGATTGTTGCAGCTTCACAAACATAAAATGATCGCCGTTGGTGACGAGTGCATAGGTTGGTTTATCACCATTCGGGCTTGCTGTCATGTAGGTAAGAGCTTGTGGTACTGCCACTAAAAATGAAAAACTAGAACGCTTTGCTTCAACTAAAACTATCCATAAGTTATTATTCAAAACTAAAGCATCAATTCTTCCGTGATAAGTAACACTACCATTATAATCGTTAATCTCAACTGACTGCTCACTTCGCAAACTAAAAGGTGATTCCAGAAAACCTGCCAAAAATAGTAATGGTGAAACCATCAACAAATTTACCGTCCCCTCGGACAAAAAGCCTTGATTAATATGATATACATAAGACCCTTTGATCCGATCTAGAGTTGTTTTTTCAGTATCTTCTAATTCTTCAAAATCTCTACACCATTCCATGAAGAAGTCTGGATCATGCGATCGCCGCAGCCCTAACTTTGTCTCTACATCATGAAGCGATTGAATATTTTCTGTAACTGCAATAGTCATAGGTATTTACTCAAAACAACGTCTGAATTACGAATTTTAATCATTGGTGACAAATTAACGTCATGCCTATATAGATTTTAATTCTCTATTAGAGGATGTTTGAAAAGTCGGATAGGCAGTAAAAAAGCTCTCTCAGTATAAGCTGTGAATAGTGAATAGACAGCACCAAGAGAGCAACATGAGTAAGAGGATGTTTGAAAAGTCCCTCATGATGTATCAAAAATTTTAGATCCCCCTAAATCCCCCTTGAAAAGGGGGACTTTAATTCTAGTTCCCCCCTTATTAAGGGGGGTTAGGGGGGATCTGCAAGTGTATAAAGTCACCATCTAAAACTTTTCAAACAACCTCTAACAGTAACTATCTCTAGCCCTCATGATTACGTCAAGTCTGGCTGAAATGAGAACATCCTCAAAGCCATACACAGACTGCCTTTTTAATTTTCGGACAGGTCTATTATATTTTTAAACATCATAATCAAAAAATAAACAAGGGTAGGCTAATTGCCTACCCTATTTATCGTCCATTTCAGGATTGACTTACACCAAACCGCCAGCAGCTTGAAAACGAGCGCGTGCGCGTTTAAATGCTTGTGTAGCTTGAATTTGAGCTTGTCTATCCCCTGCGGGAGCTTGGTTTAATTTGGTTTGAGATTGGTTGAAAGCTGTGCGGGCTTCGTCTAAATTAATAGCGTCCCCACGTTCAGCACCATTCACCAGAACGGTAACTTCATCTTCATCAACTTCAGCAAAACCACCCAAAAGAGCGATCGCTTGCCAGTTGGCAGCTTTGTTAGCACGAACCCGCATTACACCTGTATCCAATGCTGTCAACATGGGAGCGTGTCCACTTAAAACACCCAACTGACCTGTAGTGCTAGGTAAAATTACTTCATCAGCGGGAGCATCCCAAACAGTTTTGTCTGGGGAAATTACACGAACGGTCAGAGTCATATTCTTTTAGTTTCTACTTAATTATTGGTGATTGGTGATTGGTCATTGGTAATTGGTAATTGGTAGTTGGGAGAATTTCTTACCCATTACCCATTACCTATTACCCATTACCTATTACCCATTACCTATTAACCTTTGAGCTTTTCAGCTTTAGCGATCGCTTCGTTGATATCGCCTACCAAGTAGAAAGCTTGCTCTGGCAGATCATCCAATTCACCAGATAAAATTCTTTGGAAACCTTTGATGGTGTCTTCCAATTTCACATATTTACCAGGAGAACCGGTAAATACTTCTGCTACGAAGAAGGGCTGAGACAAGAAACGCTCAATCTTACGAGCGCGTGCTACGGTGAGACGGTCTTCTTCAGACAATTCATCTAGACCTAAGATAGCAATGATGTCTTGTAATTCTTTGTAACGTTGTAAGGTAGACTGAACAGCACGTGCAGTATCATAGTGTTCTTTACCTACAATATTGGGTTGCAACATTGTGGAAGTAGAACCCAGAGGATCTACCGCAGGGTAAATACCTTTAGCTGCCAAACCACGAGACAATACTGTTGTACCGTCCAAGTGAGCGAAGGTTGTAGCAGGTGCGGGGTCGGTCAAGTCGTCCGCAGGTACATATACAGCTTGAATAGAAGTAATAGAACCTTCGGTTGTGGAGGTAATACGCTCTTGTAGCGCACCTACGTCAGTACCGAGAGTGGGCTGATATCCTACCGCAGAAGGCATCCGTCCCAACAGCGCAGATACTTCAGAACCAGCTTGTACGAACCGGAAAATGTTGTCAACAAACAACAGTACGTCTTGCTTGTTCACATCACGGAAGTATTCAGCCATTGTCAAGCCAGACAAACCAACCCGCATTCTAGCTCCGGGTGGTTCGTTCATTTGACCATAAACGAGAGCAATTTTAGATTCGTTGAGGTTATCTTTGTTAATAACCCCAGATTCAATCATTTCGTTGTAGAGGTCATTACCTTCGCGGGTTCTTTCACCTACACCAGCGAATACAGACACACCACCGTGTTGAGTAGCGATGTTGTTGATCAATTCCATCATGATCACGGTTTTACCAACACCAGCACCGCCGAACAGACCGATTTTACCACCACGACGGTAGGGAGTTAACAAGTCCACAACCTTGATCCCGGTTTCAAACACAGAAGGTTTGGTTTCCAATTCTGTGAGTTTGGGAGCTTCGCGGTGAATGGGTAAAGTTTCGGAGTTGTTTACAGGACCTTGGTTGTCTACTGGTTCGCCTAAAACGTTAAAAATACGTCCTAATGTAGCCTTACCTACGGGTACGCTGATGGGTGCGCCGGTGTCAACAACTTCTAAACCACGGGTTAAACCGTCGGTGCTGCTCATCGCAACGGCTCTAACTTGGTTATCGCCTAAAAGCTGCTGTACTTCAACGGTGAGGTTGATTTCTTGTCCAGCTTCGTTAGTGCCTTTGATGGTCAAAGCGTTGTAGATTTGGGGTAGTTTACCGCCGGGGAACTTAACGTCTACAACCGGACCAATTACTTGGGTAATGTAACCTATGTTTGTTTTTTCTGCGGTGGTGACCATGCTGCGCCTAATGAATGAAGCTATTTTTCAGAGTTGGTCTTCAAAGACCTAAGATCAAGCAATATCATCTTTTAGGTTAGCACTGAATGATCCCATCTTTGCCTTAAATTCATTATTAAAACTAGATCCAAAAGTAGATCCCCGACTTCTTGAAGGAGTAGGTGATCTGGGCTGCATTAGTAAATTTTAAAATGCGATAGCCGAAGGCTTAAGCTTCGCTTATCGCCTACGGCGGGCGTTTCGCCATCGCCATTCACCCAAGAATGTTAAATTAATATATCTGTATTATTCAATAACAATATAAATATAAATGACTCGTTTTATACGTAGGTGTTTAGCAATGCTAAACCCTTATATTAGTAAGAGCCAAAGAGTGTTAAATGAATATTCCTTGTCAGAATCAGAATGTCCAGGATTAGAGGATGAACAGGATGATTTAAGTAGGATGCGTTAAATATTAAATATATGTGATATGTTTATGATGTAGTTTGACACAGCTTACAACTAAAATGCTCACACCCACAAAAACCATCCTGTAAATCCTTAAATCCTGGTTATCCTGATTCTGACAAAAACGCGAACAGAGAATATGGGGGGGTTGACAAAATATTTTAGACTTGTTATGATTATGGAGACAAGGAAGAACTATGATTAAAAATTATTAGATAGGGGTTTAGCATTGCTAAACCCTTATATATTTGGAGTTTTATTAATCATGACAACTCAAACAGAAATAATCAATCAATTAAAAGTCCTAGAAACACTGTCTCAACAAGGAGGATATAGTGATATTTTAGCTTCATCACTTAGAAAAATTATTCATCAAGAAAGAGAACATATTAAACAGCAAATCAGAGAATTAGAAACAGATTTGCAAGTATTTGAACAACAGTATCAATTATCATCTGCGGAGTTTTATCAGCAATTTAAAGCAGGTCAATTAGGAGATGAAGTAGATTTTGTGGAATGGAGTGCTTTTTATCAAATGTGGTCTGATTTACAAAGTCGTTTAGCGTTACTTCAATCTTAATTTGAATATGATTGTTGAGGATTATTTTACAGAAATAAAAGCTAAACTAATTACCAGTTCGATAATTGCTCAAATTGATATTGTCAAAGAAAGAGCATTATCTGATCAAGGTTATTTTCGGGCAAGATTGAATTTAACGAATGGTGACTTTTTAGAAGTGGTGGAATTTTTTAAAGTACAGGGAGATAAATGTATTACAGAAACCTATCGCTATCAATGGATGGATGGTACTAGAACCCAGTTAAGAAAAAGATGGGATAATGTAGAGCATTTTCCCAGCTTACCAACTTTTCCTCATCATGTCCATATCGAGCAAGAAACTAATGTTTATGCAAGTATTTGTCGGAATATTCTAGAAATAATTGCTAGAAATAATTGATTTAATTAGTCAAGAAATTTTTGATTTTGGGATTTAAACCTACCTGCAATAAATTCTCGCTTTTGCAGATGTTTGGTTTTGCGTTGAGTAACTCTTTCTCTCCACATCTGGAAACTAGAAGATTTCATTTCTCTTCTCATCAAGGCAATTACCTGTTTTTCTAAAAGTCCAAATTGTGCTTCTATAGCTTCAAATGGGGTTCTATCTTCCCAAGCCATTTCGATAATACGATCTATAGTTTCAGTGTTTAAGTCAGGTAATTTCATAAGTTGACAGATGTGGAGAACTAGACAAAAATCTTATTTTAGTATATTTGGTATATGTTGATCATACATGATCAAGTAATAGACATCTCCACAATAGAATGTATTAATTTGTAATATATTGTAGTGGCGAAGCTTATGGGCGATAATTTAACGGAAAAATCAGACATCTAGATATCCCATAAGCTTCGCCCTGCCCCCATAAATAAGTTCCATAATTTCTTTTCTGGAGATGTCTAATGAAACAACTGGTAAAAATACGATTTTGAGATCCGATCGCTCCCAACTGCCTCAATTGCCTTAAAATAAGAGTATGTCGCCTCATACCTACTGCTTATGAACTTCTCGTCAGCACGTCAATATTTTTACCAAGAAATCCAGCAACCTGACGAGTCTATCAACCTGGCCAGGGCTGCTTTATATATCGCCCAGGAAGAATATCCCAATCTTGATCCAGAAGAATACTTAAACGCCCTAGATACAATGGCAACAGATTTAGAGGAGCGTTTACCATCTTCCCGCTATCCACTGCGGATGATTCAAAGTATAAACCAGTATTTATACGATGAATTAGGTTTTACAGGTAATAAAATTGATTATTATGATCCGCGTAATAGTTTTTTTAATGATGTCATAGAACGCAAAACCGGGATTCCTATTACTTTAGCGTTAGTTTACATGGAGGTAGGAAAACGCATTGACTTTCCAATGGTGGGCATAGGAATGCCTGGACATTTTTTAATCCGTCCCGATATTGCAGACATTGAGATTTTTGTGGATGCTTTTAATGGTGGTGAGGTGATGTTTCCTCAAGACTGTCAAGAAAGACTATCTCAAATTTATCAGCAATCGGTGACATTACAACCAGAATTTTTAGCTGTGGTTAGTAAGCGGCAGTTTTTGGCGAGGATGCTCACAAATTTGAAGTATATTTATTTAAATCGCCAAGATTTAGAAAAAACCCTGTCTGTGGTAGAAAGAATTTTGTTGTTGTTTCCTGGTGTGAGTTTAGAATTAAGAGACAGAGGTTTGCTTTATTATCAACTTGGTTACTTTACCCAAGCAGTAGAGGATCTGCAAATTTATTTAACTAAAGTTCCTGAAGCCGAAGATGCTAATGTAATTCGGCAATTACTAAGTAACTTGGATAGTTGACAGTTGATAGTTGATAGTTGATAATTCTTAACAAAGAATAAATATGGGATTTTTCTCAACTTCTGGACTAAATCTAATCAGTGAGTGTTTCAAAATATACATATTTTTGTTAACACATAAACGTTATTTTTAATACGAAAAGATAAGTAAATATACTATTGCGTTTTCTGTCCCATCAGCATACTATGTAGCGCAATAAGTTTTTGTTATCTAAACCATCATGAAATCTATTCTGCAAACCTACATAGAGAAAGAGATATGGTTGTTAATCAGAGATAAATGGTATTTGGCAACAATTATCGGGGTTGTAGATGACTTATTGTGGTTTAAACACAGAACGCACAACAAAGAGACAGAAGAAGATACTTTGTGGGAAATGGTGGTGAAAATCAGTGAAGTCATTGCTATTGATAAAGTGATATCTGTGATGAGTAGAAAACCAGATGTATTTATGTCTAGGTTATTGGAAGCAGATAACACGATACATAATAATCAACAGGAACATGAACAATAATCAGCTAATTATGTAAGGAGTCAAGAGTCAGGAGTTGCTTTCCTTCCTTCCTTCCTTCCTATACCCTATTCTCACTGATAACTGATAATTGTAAAACTCAGAAAACTTGCGTCATTAGTTACTAGATAAATTATTCCCAAGTGTGATAGTTTTGGTAAATTTACGCCAAAGCGATCGCACTACTTTTTTTTGTTGAATTGAGTGTAGAATAATAAAAGCCAAAAATGTGTAAGCTAACCAAAAATGTAAACTTCTACCAATTTCCACCATTGCTGAATTTTGGGGAAACATATCAGGTAAAAGAATACCAAAAATTTTAATATTATTACTTTTAAAAGAATTAGAAAGTAAGAAACCCGTAACAGGAACAACCCACATAAAGATATACAAACTGGTATGAAGGGCGACAGTTTGAAACCATTCGGTAGTGAATTTAGGAAATTTTTTTGTATATTTGCGCCACCAAACCCGCAACAATACTAAAATTCTCCAAGTGAGAATGGCCATTGTTAAAGCGCCAATTGATTTATGAAAATCATAAAGAGAAGGACGAATAAAAACCTCTCTTGGCAACCTGGACATAATTGTACCAGTTAAAAATAGGATTAAATAACCAATTGACATCCACCAATGGATAGACATGAGGTGTTTAAATGCGGAATTTTGTCTAGGTTTTGAGGGTGTATTAGTTGAAATCATATATTATGATTGATTTTTATCTATGATTATGAACATTTGTAAATTTAGTTTAGCAAGGATTTAAGTTATACGCTTGTATTTTGGGGTTAAGGTAGATTGAAGGTAGTGGAAAATCTCGCTAGGTAGGTATCTACTATAAAAAACTTACATCTTCATATAAATCATTCATATTTCCCTGAAAATTAATACTTTGCAATTCAAAAGATGATTCTTGATAAGATTGTAAAACCCATAAACCTTGATCATTACGTCGGAAACGATCTACTTGAGGTTTTTTGACATCAATTAAAACATATTCTTGTAAAGTTTCGATATTTTGATAGTCTTTAAATTTATCACCCCGATCAAATGCTTCTGTAGAATCAGATAATATTTCAATAATTAAACATGGGAATTTTTTATAATTTAATAATCCTTTATCTCTTTCATCACAAGTAACCATCACATCAGGATAGTAAAAACGATTGATGGTTTCTATTCTGGTTTTCATGTCAGTAAAAAAAACTCGACATCCACTACCACGAATGTGATTCCGAATGAGAGTAAAAATATTACCTGTTACTGTAATATGAGGATCTGACGCACCAGCCATTGCGTAGATGTAACCGTTGATGTATTCATGTTTGACGGGGCTTTTTTCTTCCAGTGCTAAATACTGTTCGGGAGTGATGTAAATATCGTGATTTGCGATCATATATTAAAATGGGTTTAGTACATATTTTTATGTTTTATTATAATAGATTTATTGCCAATTTTGTCAAAATACTGATTTTAGGACTCAAGATTATGTATTTTTGAGTTAAAATAGTTTTAGGAAGGCACATAATGTCACCATAAAGGTATATAAGGTATGGTATACAGCTTTACATTTCCCGAAGAGATTATTGATAGCATCCAGGAAAGGATAGAAGTTCTGGAAAGATGCTTAAATGATCCTAACCCGCAAGATGAAAAAATGGCAGAAATGATTGAATTTGCTAATCTTCGACAAATATCTGTTATTCAACTAAAGGAGGAATTAGAAAAGTTAATTGAAAAGTTGGTTAAGAAAAGCAAACTATATCAGGTAATTTGTGAAAAATCAACCAAGGGTGAATTACCTTTGTTACTGTATGTAAAACATTATTTTATAATGAAAGAAACTATAGATATAGAATTTATAGAATTTGACTTATACTTAATCACAAATAACCAAAAATTTTTAAGAAAAATTACTATAGGTTTTGTGGAACTATTTAATCAATCTAAAGAACTGTTTAATCAATCTAAAATAGAAATTTTGCATATTGTAGATAAAAATTTATATATATTATCTATTCTTAGGGAATCTTTAAAACACTTACTACAGTCGCTTATCAAAGCTGGTTTAAAGACAAAAATTTTCACAGAACAAGAAATTAATGCTTTTAACTTAGGAGATATAACACCTCAAGAATCAGAAGCCATGTTAATTTCTTTAGCATCTACAAAAAAATGGGATTATGTGTATAGAAAACTGGCATAATCCTAAATTCATTAATAAAGAAGATGTATTAAGTATACATAAAAAACAGATTAACCTATATGGTGGATCAGATGGTATCCGCGATGAAGGTTTATTAGATTCTGCAATTTACCAACCTCAAGCAAGTTTTGGAGGTGAATTATTACATCCAACAATTTATGAACAAGCAGCAGCTTATTTATTTCACATTTGTAAAAATCATGCTTTTGTAGATGGTAATAAACGCACAGCTTTTGATGTGATGGTGACGTTTTTAAATATCAATGATTATGATTTGAATATGACACCAGAGGAAGCATATCAATTAACAATGCAGGTTGCTGATAATAAAGTGAGTAAGGAAGATTTGATAGAAATATTGAGAGATTGTATTATAGAATTATTTTAACAGATGATTCTTGATAAGATTGTAATATCCATAACCCTTGAAAATTAGAACGGAAAAAATCTACTTAAGGTTTTTACATCAAAAAAACATATTACTTAAAGGCTAAGAGTAGTTAAATGAACACAGTCACCTTAAACCTAGATCCAATTATTCGCCTTACAGATGAACAGTTTTACCAACTCTGTATGGCCAATAAAGATGTAAGCTTAGAACTAAATGCAGAGGGAGAGTTAATTATTGTGCCACCAGTAGGAGGAGAAAGCGGCCGTAGTGAAGCCGACTTAAATTTTCAAGTCAGTCTGTGGAATTACCAAACAAAATTAGGGATAGTATTTAGTTCCTCAACAATATTCCGACTTCCCAATGGTGCAAAACGTTCACCTGATGTTGCTTGGATAAAATTAGAACGCTGGGAAGCATTAACAGAAGAAGAACGAAAGAAATTTCCCCCACTTACACCAGACTTTATCATTGAACTGAGATCAGAAACCGATAGATTGAAAACTCTGCAAGAAAAAATGCAGGAATATATAGATAATGGTTTGCGTTTGGGTTGGTTAATTAACCCACAGGATAAAGAAGTAGAAATTTATAGAAGTGAAAAACCTGTAGAAATTGTCCAACTTTCTGCTGTACTTTCCGGGGAAGATGTTTTACCAGGGTTTGAATTACAAATTTGAAATCCACATTAAAGTCAACTGATTGTTAGATAAAACATTTGGTTGGGTTGCGCGTTGCTTAATCCAACCTACGATTATAATTTTAATTTTCTAAAACATTCATAAATTCTTCTACTGTTATTCCTGCTTTAGCAATAAGACTGCGTAAAGTACCCCGCGCTACTTGATTATGATTAGGTATAGAAAGAGTAGCTGGATGTCCTTCTTTGGTCATAATAATATGACTTCCGCGTTGACGAGAAACTTCCCAGCCAAGTTTGTAAAAGTTTTAATAACCTCCGCAGGTTTTAATATTGGTACAGATGGCATTATATATAGGGTTTGCTGAATAAACCTAAAACCTTGATATATCAAAGGTTAGAGGCTGATAAACACAGAAATTAGTGCAAGGGTTTTGAAGGGTATACCGGAAAAAGTGTGCATTTTTTGGGATTTCAA
>NZ_JACJPU010000024.1:0-79898 GCF_014696235.1 Sphaerospermopsis sp. FACHB-1194
AACCTAAAACCTTGATATATCAAAGGTTAGAGGCTGATAAACACAGAAATTAGTGCAAGGGTTTTGAAGGGTATACCGGAAAAAGTGTGCATTTTTTGGGATTTCAAGAGATGGCAAAGAAATTTTCAAATCTCCTCCTGACTCCTGACTCCTGACTCCTGACTCCTATGCCCTCACGGAAAGACTTTCTCAGCAAACCCCAATTAATAAAAAATGTAGAGACGCTACCTGGAACGTCCCTACAAATTAATTAGCTTATTTCAACGCTAACCGCTTGCAAAAACTGACAATTAATAATGTGCAATTGAAAATTACCTATCCTTGAAAGAAAAAAGATTGACTTGTCCAATGGAAAACTTTGATCTTTTTCCGCTGAAGAAAGGGAGACTTGAAGAATGGATCAATTATCAATTATCAATTATCAATTGTCAATTGGTAAATTAGCGAGATTTAGCCGTAGTTTTTCCGTCACCAGACTGAGCTTGTTGAAGTAACTGTGGTAGTAACTGCTCTAGTTTTTGCGCTGTTTGTTCTTCTTGCTGCAAATTCTGTTGTAGCAACTGTACCACTTGGTTTTGTCCCATCTGTTCAGCACCTTTGATCAAGCACCGATAACAAGCAATTTCCAAATGTTCTACTACTAACTGTCCACCTGCTATTCCCTGTTCGAGAATTTTTGGACTGTCAGCAGCCAAAAGCATGAATTTTTGACCGTCACTGATCACACCAGCAGCAGCATCACAAGTAACTCGTTGTGGTTGTTGTCCCAGAGTGGTGAAAACCTGCTCTAAATTTCTAATTTGTTGCTCAGTTTCGCGGATGTGTGTCTCAATTAAAGACTTCAATTGATTGTTTTGACAACATTGCCACATCATCTGTTGAGCTTCTAAAAAGCGATGTTCAGCATCATACATCGCACCAATTTCGTAAATGAATTTATCTTGTGAGCTAGAGATTTTTTTTACGCCAGGACGTTCGCTGAGTTGAACCATTGTTTTTCTCCTGAAGGTTAAACGCTGTTTCCAACAGTCGTTCCTTATAACCCTACGTTTAGCCTTCAGTATTCTCTTCATACCTAAGATACAGTTTATATGTTACATATAACGGCTATTTTTGTAGACAAACATAAGACTTGGGGTAGATTTGGTTGATTAAGTTAAAGTAAAGATAGGTAAAGATAGTGATTTCATATAAATGACTGCTCCCAACTTAGAGATAATTTCTACTCAGTTAGAAAGTCCAAATTTGCGCGATCGCATGGTAGCCCTTGCCAACCTCCGCGATATTCCCTCAGAAGATGCTGTACCTTTGATTAAAAAAGTATTGGATGATGAATCTCTGCAACTGCGCTCAATGGCTGTATTTGCTTTAGGTATCAAACAAACCCCAGAATGTTATCCTATTCTGGTGCGAATTTTGGAAACTGACCCAGATTATGGTATCCGTGCTGACGCTGCCGGTGCTTTGGGTTATTTGGGTGATAACAGAGCATTGGAAGCACTATCACGGGCATTTTATGAAGATACAGATTGGTTAGTTAGATTTAGTGCCGCTGTGGCGTTAGGTAATATCAAAGACTCCCGCGCCCATGATATTTTAATTCAAGCACTGAATAGCCAAGAAGTAGTTATCCAACAAGCTGCTATTTCAGCCTTGGGAGAAATACGGGATATAGAATCTGTAGATCACATCCTGCGCTTTGCCCAAGCCGAAGATTGGTTAGTACGGCAGCGTCTAGCAGAAGCTTTGGGTAATCTCCCTACTCCCAAGAGTGTTTCAGCCTTGAAATACTTAGAAAAAGATAGTCATCCTCATGTTGCCCAAGCTGCGACGATTTCTCTCAAGAGACTCCAAGAAATAGAAAATCAAGTTTAGGCAACGCTTCCTGTTAACGTTTAATAATAAAAGTGGTAAGCATTCAGCTATCAGTCGTCAGCAGTCAGCTTTTGAGGCTTACGCCCAAAATACCTATTTGATAACCAACAAATTTCTTAAACATTCTGACTCCTGAACGGCAGTTGCTCCACTTGGGTAAACCCCAAGACTGCACTGCCTCCTCCTGACTCCTGACTCCTGACTCCTGACTCCTTACTTACTTTGTATTTTGCGCCAGGATAATTTGATTCATGAATATTGAAGAGTTTTTTGAATTAAGTGCTGGGAAATGGTTCTCTCACCGTACAAGTCACCATTTAGCCTTTAAGCAATCGGAAGATGGTAAATCAGACATCGTGATTGAAATGCTGTCCGCAGATCATCCAGAGGTGATCAAACTGTGTGAACAGTATGAAGTTCATCCCAGTACAGCTTCCTGTGGTGCAAGAGTTACCTGGAAGGGAACAATGGAATGGGATGAAGAAAAACACGAAGGTTCTACGGTTTTAGTTACCGTACCTGATGCAGATAAACCCGGAGAAGGTAAGTTACTGCGAGAAATGGGTTATGCAGAAAAAGCACCCGTAGCAGGAACTTACAAAATGGGTGAAGATGGTGCTTTAACTTTAATTACTGAGTATGAAACCATGTGGTCTGAGGAAAGACTGTGGTTTGCTAGTCCTAATCTGCGGATGCGGGTAAGTGTCCTCAAGCGGTTTGGTGGTTTTAGTATGGCTTCTTTCACTTCTGAGATTCGCATGGGGGCGACGGAAGCATCTAAAAAAGCGATGGAAGCAGCTAATACAGTTAATACAGTTAACGCCAGCGCCGGTTAACACATTAGACTTCTCCGAAAATTACATAAGCGTAACCTGAAACCCATTCGTAGGGACAATTCATGAATTGTCCCTACATCTTTTTCGGAGAGGTCTAATATTTTGAACTCTTGTTTAACAGGCAAGATGCCTGTTCCACTTAGGGGTTGCTGAGAAAGTCTTTCCGTGAGGGCATAGGAGTCAGGAGTCAGGAGTCAGGAGTCAGGAGTCAGGAGTCAGGAGTCAGGAGTCAGGAGTCAGGAGTCAGGAGTCGTAGGGGCGAAGCATTCGGACGACAAATTATCAATTTTATGAAAAGGCTATTTTCCGAATGCTTCGCCCAGTCAGGAGTCAGGAGTCAGGAGGAGATTGGAAAATTTCTTTGCCATCTCTTGAAATCCCCAAAAATGCACACTTTTTCCGGTATACCCTTCAAAACCCTTGCACTAATTTCTGTGTTTATCAGCCTCTAACCTTTGATATATCAAGGTTTTAGGTTTATTCAGCAAGCCCTAAATACTTTCGTTCCCTTTTGCGTAAGTCCTGTTATACTTGGGTATCTTAAAAAAATAAGGCAATTAAACTTCGTGAAAATAACGATTAAATAAAGTCTGTGTAGCTTGACGATGTTGTTCTCTTAATTCAGGTGGAGACAATATTTCTGCTTTGTCCATATACCGATAAACCCAACGAATAAACTCACCTAAAGAACGGGGTGGTAATTCTACATGGTATTCTATAAATTTGTATTCTCCATTATTTTTGTCAATTTCTCCTAGTATAATTTTTTGGTTTAAATGACGACGCTCTCCTTCTAAAATAAAATTGGAGATAGGATAATAAAAGCGTACTTTAACCTTAACAAATTGAAGATTTCCTGTTAATTCTAACTGTTGTGATTCTGGATCACCTAAATTTAATCCCCAGCCATTTTCAAATAATTTATAGGCTTTCGTTAAACTTGCTCTTTGTTTTTCTAGTCCCCGTGCTGGTATTTTTACAGGATAACAATGACTATTAAAACGGTTGACGCGCCCCATTACTAAATGTCCATTTTCACAAAGTTCATATAATAAATACCAGGCAATATCATGATAAATTAATTGTAAAGGAAATACTTGAAAGCGACCAGTACGATTAGTACCATATAAATCTTTAGTACGCGAAATTTCTATAGCTTGTCCTTGACTTATAGCTTGTTCTAATAATGGTAATTGATGAAATAATGTATCTCTGTTTTCTCCTTTGGCGGCCATTTCTTCGGGGTCTGTGTGAATTATGGCACGATTGAGATGCTGACGGGTGGGATAAAAAAATTCTCCCTTGAGTTCCATATCCAAACCCCGCAGTCTTTTACTCAGGGTTTCATAAATACGTCTTGTTTGGGCATCACCTTGATATTGTGCCTGGGATGCCAAGGCGTTAAATGCTACCTTTAGTTCAGCAGTAGACAGCGCACCATTGCCTAAATAATATCCCCATCGATACATTCGTTGATCAAGAATACCGTAGCGTCTGAGTGTTTCTAAATCTTTGCGTAGTGTGGCAACTGCTGGATAATTATCTGGTAATTCTATGTTTAATTCCTGGGCTAATTGCTGTAGACATATTCTCACTATACTAATGGCATCATGATTTTTGTTGTCACCAGACTCTACATATTCTGGACTCCCCACACCTGGATATTTGAGTAAGGTAGCAATTAACACTAATAAACGCTCAAAGGCTAAACGTTCTGTGTAAGGATGAGTAGTTTTTTTAGGCATTGTCAAAATAATTACTTTGTTAGTAATTTATGGAAAATAATCTACGTACAAAAAGAAAATATTGAAACAGTTTTTAAAGTTTAGCTGTAAGTGTTGAAAATCTTGATTTGTAGCCGATTATTATCATAATTCAGTTTATCTTCTTTTCCTGGTTTTTGAGTGATTCTGAAGTTATGGTAGTCAATATCATCACTTTTGTGTCGGGTTTTTATTCATCATGTATATTTCCAGACGTTCCGCTACTGTTAGAAATGTTTCTGTCTCTACTGTTAATGGAACTATTACTCTGGTTATTTTGCTAATTGCACCTTTGGGTTTGGCAGCAGTAATTATGAATACTCTGTTAGTGACTTTTGCTACTTTTTGGATTTCCAGTATGGCGGATAGAATAGTGTTGTGGTTAGAACCAGAACAAAATGCAGAATTAACATCTGGTACTGGAGGTGAACATCGTACAAAGAAATCTAATTTACAACGTTGGTGGCGTTAATTTAATATGCAGACTCTTTATGTTTCTGAGCAGAATTGCTATGTCTGTTTACAGAAAGAATCTTTGATTGTTAAACAAGGTGATACTGTTTATATTGAAGTACAGTTGCCTTTGTTAGAACAGATTTTGATTTTTGGTTATTCTCAAATAACCACCCAAGTAATTCGTGCTTGTTTATGGCGTGATATTCCCATTGCTTATTTATCAAAAATGGGTTACTGCTATGGGAGAATTTTACCAATTTCTAGAGGATACCGACAATTATCACGTTATCAACAACAATTAACCCCTATAGACCGATTAATTACTGCTAGGGCGATAGTTAAAGGTAAATTGAAAAATAGTAGAGTGTTGTTAAGGAGGCAGAAGAAAAAAAGAGAATCTGAGGTTTTAGAACGGGTTTTAGAAAGTTTAGATTATTTAGCTCAACAAGCGGGACAAGCGGATAATTTAGAACGGTTAATGGGGTTTGAGGGTGCGGGTGCTGCTCAATATTTTTCGGCTTTTAGTGAATGTCTGACTAACCCTGATTTTGTGTTTTCCGGTCGTAGTCGTCGTCCGCCAGGAAACCCGGTGAATGCTATGTTAAGTTTTGGGTATCAGGTGCTTTGGAATCATTTATTAGCATTAATTGAAATCCAAGGATTAGACCCTTATTATGCTTGTTTACATCAGGCAAATGATGGTCACGCGGCTTTGGCTTCTGATTTAATTGAGGAGTTCCGCGCTCCGTTGGTAGATTCGTTGGTAATGTGGTTAATTAATCGCAAAATTATGGATGTTCAAGCTGATTTTGAGTTTAAAGATGGGGGGTGTTATTTGAATGATTCAGGTAGGAAAAAGTTTTTACGGGGATTTTTGCAAAGAATGACTGAAGAAATCCAAACGGATGAGGGAATTAAACAACCAAAATGGGATTTATTGACTCAGCAAGTGAGGGCTTTTAAACAATTTGTTTATAATCCCAGTCATGATTATAAACCATATCGAATTGATTGATTTTTGCTGATGTTTATGTTATGTTTTTGTATGTGATTGCTTACGATATTCCTGATGATAAACGACGGAAAAAGATAGCTGATGTATTGGAAGGATATGGACAGCGTGTACAGTATTCTGTGTTTGAATGTCAGTTAAATACAGAGAAGTACAATGATTTACGTCGTCGGTTAAGGAAGATTGTTAAGTTAGAGGAGGATAATGTTAGGTTTTATCCTTTGTCTCGACATACTCTTTCCCAGGTGGAAGCGTGGGGAGTGGGGATACCAGTGATTGAAACGCCGAGTTCGATTATTGTCTAGTTGTTAGGGAGGCGCGGCGTTAGCCGAAGGTCAGGTAAAATGGCTGAGATGTTGATTATTCCGTTGCGAGCTTCGGTTGCTTGCTGGGTAAGGGTTATGGGGATTTTTGAACGCTGTGGGAAGGCAATCTGTCCACCTTTTTTCGTGACCTTCGGAAACCGCCTCTGGACTCCTTGCACTGTCTGGGTTTAAAATGGAGGGGTCCCCACTCGCTGGGGACATTAATTGAATGGAAACTTCTTGAAGCTACGTATACTTGGTAAGCTTCGTTTGATGTTATACCGTCCCCACTCGCTGGGGACATTAATTGAATGGAAACGGAATCTTACTTCCATCCTTGTTGATTGCGGGGTTCATTAGGTCCCCACTCGCTGGGGACATTAATTGAATGGAAACATTATTTTTAAATTCCTATGATTTTATTAATTTCTCTTACTTGAGTCCCCACTCGCTGGGGACATTAATTGAATGGAAACTTGTCTAATCTCACAAAACGGATAACCGTTTTTAGGTCTAATGTCCCCACTCGCTGGGGACATTAATTGAATGGAAACTTTTTAATACTCTTGTTAGCTTTGCTCCATTCGGCAAGTCCCCACTCGCTGGGGACATTAATTGAATGGAAACTCTCTTAAATTGTAGTCAAGAATACTTACATACTGTGTCCCCACTCGCTGGGGACATTAATTGAATGGAAACTTTATCGAAAAGCAGGATATCTAGAAAACACGCAGAAGTCCCCACTCGCTGGGGATATTAACTACATAACCAATTACCGTAGGGGTTTAGCACTGCTGAACCCCTACTTAGGGGTTGCTGAGAAAGTCTTTCCGTGAGGGCATAGGAGTCAGGAGTCAGGAGTCAGGAGTCAGGAGAAGATTTGAAAATTTCTTTGCCATCTCTTGAAATCCCAAAAAATGCACACTTTTTCCGGTATACCCTTCAAAACCCTTGCACTAATTTCTGTGTTTATCAGCCTCTAACCTTTGATATATCAAGGTTTTAGGTTTATTCAGCAAACCCTACTTAATAACATTTGAGTATCAACAAATCGGCATAAAAATACACAATTTGCAATTAATGTCAAAAAATAAACAATATTTTTAATTAAACTAAATAAACACCTCAAAGCCTTATACACAAAGGATTTCAAGGTGATTTATATTGAAAATTAAATATTGTCAATCAATAGACAAATACTAAATCCCGTCATTACAATATAAATATTGGCTACACAGGGGAATCACCGATGACAGCAGAATATTGGCGGGCTAAGATTTGGGGGTTACTGCATGACCCTATACTGAAGGCATTACATAACAATAGCGGACGGGGTAAAAATAGCTTCTATAAAAAGCTAAAAGTAATGCAGCCTTGGGTAGAAATTGACAAAACCCCCGAAGATTCCCGTGGTAAGGCATTAGCAAACATACTGTTAGCAGACCATGTTGCTTCAGCGAGTGATAGATCCGCCATTGGTGGGACTACAGAATTTATCAACTATGCAGAAGGTAACAACCCTGAAAAGGGATTAGAGATTAGACATTTACTATCTGGGGAAAACCAGGATTTTAAAGTTAAGTTCCATCAGGAATTAATCAAAGATAACCGTGCAAAGTTTTTATTTGAAAAAGAAGAAAGATTATTAGAAATACTAGAAACAGCACCACAGAAATTTCAAGAAGATATTGAAAACAACATTCCTAAAATTAAAGAATTATATTGGTGGCTATGGCGTTGTTTACCCCAAGCAACCTGTGATTTATTTGATAAAGATAATTCATTAATGTTAATGCCGGCAGAAACCAGGATTCCCGATGCTTCAATTTGGAGTCATGTTAGTATGACCGCAGCATTAGCTGGTGGGTTTGCTGGATATGATTTAACATTAGATGAAGTCAAAAATTGGCCAAGAGGTAAAGCTGTTTCTCATCCTTATTTAGCGGTATTTAGTTTTAGTCCAGTACAGGAACTAATTAAATCTAGTCGCAAAATGCGCGATTTTTGGGCGGGTTCTTGGTTATTACATTATCTATCAGCTAAAGTTTGTTGGAAACTCGCCAATCAATATGGACCGGATACATTAATGTATCCCAGTTTATATGATCAACCATTAATTGATTATTGGTTATTGCAACAATATCGAGACTTTGCACCATATATAAACCAACCATCACCAGAATCATTATTAACCGCAGGGTTTCCTAACGTTATAGTATTGGTATTACCAGAAGGCAAAGTACAAGCTGCCATGCAGACAGCCCAGCAAACCCTGTTAGAAGCATGGTTAGAAGTTGGTGATTTAGTATTCAAAGAATTGCATGATAAACGTCATTGGATGCCAGGTTTGAACCCCAATCATATCACATGGAAAGGATGGTTAAAATCCCAGTGGCAAACTTATTGGACAGCATTACCCATAGGTAAATCAGGAACAGAATTTAAATTTTCTGCTAACAAAAATAAGAATCAAGAATTTGAAAGCTGGTCAACAGCACAAAATGAAACTTACAACTTAATCAACAATAATAATCGGCTGTTTAAGGAAGAAGAAAAAGATTTATTACAAGAGTCTTATGAAGTTCGTCAACAGATATATAAAAGGGGATTTAGTGCTAACATAGGTTCATGGTGGGGTTATATATTCGATGCTACCCGTGCTAGTTTAGCATCAGTAAAAAACGCGAGAAACTGGGAACTCCCCACAGCTTTTGGACCACGTTCGACAATTTCTGGTATTGGTCCGGTGGTGAATCCTGGTATTAAGGATAAAGCCAAAAAAGATTGGATAACAGAAGGTGATACTAAGGAATTATGGGGAAAACATGATGCAGGGTTTTTTGATGGTACAGAACAACTAAATGCAACGGAAGTATTAAAGCGGGGGTTACATAAAGTATTACCTCACTTGTTGGGAATCCCAGAAAAAGATATTGCCGCATCTTATCCAGATTTAACTTCTGGGGTGGCGGGGTATTTAAAAGTTAATGCAGAAAATCATAAGCATCAAGAAAATTTTGATCATGTCTGTCAAGAAATATTAGCAAAATTTCTTAGTGTTAAAACCATAATTGATGAAATGTCTGAGAAATGGGGTATTCCCTGGATAGATAATCCAAATATTAATCATCATCATTTGCAAGAATATCATTGTCGCTTATTAAATGCTGGTTGGTTAGTAGAAGATTTACAAACTCCAGAATTAAACATATTACAAGTACAATTAGATAAAGCTAATGAAGAAAATAAAGAGGTAATCAGAAAAGAAATCCTTGCCAAAAAACGTGATTATCGTGAGGAAATTCAAAAGATACTTACTAAATATTATCCCAGTAATAATCCATCAGATTGGTATGTATTAGCCGCAGGTGATGGTGATAGCATGAGTGAATGGCTAAAGGGTGCAAAAATGAAACCCTATAGCAAATATATTCCCGATGGTTTTGCTGAAAAAGTTGCCACAGCAGAAAGACCACTAACACATTTTCCAGAGTTCTTAAAACTCACCAAAAGAATGGGACCAAGTACCCACAGCGCATTAAGTCGAGCATTATTAGACTTCTCTAATCAACTTGTACCTTACCTCACTCAAAACCGTTATGCTGGTAGATTAATTTATGGTGGTGGTGATGATGTTTTAGCTTATACGAATCTGTGGGAATGGGATAAATGGTTATGGGATATCCGCCAATGTTTTAAAGGTGCAAAAGATCCCCGTGATCAGTTTAGTAATGAGGGTGATTATTGGAAATGGAGGGATTACTCCACACTACCCAAGGGTATCCATGACCGCCCCCTATTCACAATGGGCAGCGCAGCCACCATCAGCTTTGGTATCGTAATTGCTCATCACTCAGTACCGTTGGCGATCGCCCTCGAAAGTCTCTGGGAAGCAGAAAAAAAAGCCAAAGATCATGTTTATATTGATGAAAACGGTGACAAAAAAGCCAAGGATGCAGTACAAGTGCGGGTAATCTACGGAAACGGTAACACCCTGAAATCCACCGCTAAATTTGATGTTTTCTATCAGTGGCAACAATTAATTCAACAGGATTTAGAAAGTGCGATATTTGAACAAGCAGCGAGTCTGTGGAGTCAGCACCCAGCACCGAGTCAGGAGGCCATAATACCCTGGAGTAGATTGTTTTGCGATCGCCGTGACCAATTCCAAGAAGATAAAGACAACAAAAAGCAATTTCAAGAAGCCCTTGCAGACTTCCTCAAAGCATTGTTTATCACTACCCAAACTGAAGACTTGGACAGCGAAATTCAAAATTGGCTCAAACTTGCGGCTTTCGTTAAACGCAACCGTCACATCAAACTAGGAGGTGATAAATGATGTACTGGTACAAACTGACACCGTTGAATATTTTAATGTTAAGGGATGCCAAACCATTTTCACCACAAGAAAGGGCGTGGGCGGGTAGTGTGTTTCCTCCCAATGGTCATACTATTGCCGGGGCATTGCGGGGGTTGTTGGGAGGTGGTGAATTTGATATTACTGGTCCATTTTTGAGTTATGAAAACACCTTATATTTACCCCGTCCGTTGGGGTTTGCGGGTTCTATAGACCTTGTACCTTTAGTGTGGGCAAAAGAATCTTATATCAATAATGCTCTCTGGGATAAAACTCAACCTTGTCCATTGGTGAAATCCTATAATAGCAAAGATGAGGAGGAAGAAGAAAACTATAATTCTGGCAAAGAACAAAGCCCTGAATTTAGGCAATATTTACCTTATGAAGTTGTCAAAGAATATTTAGAATCTGGTAGAATTAATAAGGAAAATTGGCAAGCCATTGAAGGTAGACACGAAGATAAACCATACACCATAGAAACCCGTTCTCATAATAGCATTGAACCCGGAACAAAACAAGTTAAAGATGCCGATGGTTACTTTGTAGAAAACGCTATTAGATTATATCAAGGTTGGAGTTTGACAATCGGAATCAACGAAGAAATTGAAACACCTGCTACAATCAGATTAGGAGGAGAAGGACACAGGGTAATTGTAGAATCTTGTCCAGAATTGGGGGAACAATGGCAAGAGTTACAACAACTATCCGATGATAATTTTCAACATGATGGTAAAGCAATAGCCTATTTAGTTACTCCTGGAGTTTTTGAAAGACCACATAAATATAATCCTGAACAACGGGCAAATTTATGTCGTCCTTATCCTTGGGAATGGAAACTCAAAGACGGTATTTTTGTGAGTATGTCCACAGATAAAGCTGTACCGATTAGTTGTAGAATTAGGGAGAACGAAGACAATACAAAAAGCATTACAAAAAGCATTACAAAAAGCATTCCTGCACCCCAAGTATTTGCAGCACCACCGGGGAGTTTGTACTATTTGAATAAACCTCAAGGGTTGTTTCAGGATCAAGAAAAAGTAGAAAGGAATGGATCTAATAAAGATAATCGTGTTAATAACTGGCGAAAACTGGGTTACTCAGAAATGTTGTGGATTAAATATCAAGGAAATTAGAGAAATATGAATTATTTAACCTATAGCTATCTTTTGACACCATTACATACAGGTGCTAGTACCCAAGCTGGTAATCTATTAGGAATTGCCCGCGAAGCACAAACAGAATTACCTTATATTCCTTCATCTTCCTTGCGGGGTAAATTACGTTCATCATTAGAATCTATAGCTGAAATAAAGTCCGAAGCTGGATCTTTTTTTGGAGAACGGATTAAAGATGGACAACAACCCACAGAAGGAGAAGTATGGTTTGCAGATGCTACTTTATTATTCTTTCCTGTTGGTTCATTTAGCCATCAATTTCTGTGGATTACTTGCCCATTATGGTTAAGCAGATGGGGGCGTTGGTTAAGAAATGATAAATTAAATCAGTTAATTGAACAATGGCAATCAGATTTATTAACTAATGGTAAAAAAGCTATAACTTCAGCATCAGGTAAACAAATTTATTTACAAGGTGCTATTCTTAATGAAGATAACATTAAGAAGATTGATATCAGTCATGACTGGGATGTATTTAAAGATATTCCTGATGGTAATGGTATTTTAGACTTGAAAAATAAATTAGTCATTCTTTCTAATGAAGATTGTGGAGCAGTAGTAGAAATTGGATTACAGCGAGAAGTGCGTATTGCATTAGATGAAAATGAAAAGATTGTTGCTGGTGGTTCTTTTCGTTCAGAAGAAGCAATACCATCGGAAACTATTATGTTTTTCCCTTGGGGTATGAAGCCAGAAAAAGAAGCTAATAAAACTCATAAAGTTAGAGAATTTCTGATCAAAATTTTGAATGATAGGCTTCAATTTGGTGGGCTAGAGGGATTAGGTAGAGGTTGGACTGAGAATCAAACTATTGCAGTTAATAAAAAGGAGGAATAGTTCATGCAGAAATTAGACACTAGAGAGTTTAGTCGTCATGCTTATAATGGGTTAATTGAAATTAAAAATAAAGTGCGGACAGTTGACCATAAAAAAGCGAGTGGCATTGTTCAAGGACTATCAGCATACATTTCAACATGGGGATTACATCGTCTCTCTGGAGACGGTTTAAAGTATATAAACAGTCGTTCTGATGAAACTAAGTATAAAGGTTACGTATATCAAGAATTTCTCAGAACTTTGCAGACATTAAGTCAAGTAGCTTTTGCTTATGATGATGCCAGTAGTTTAATTA
The DNA here is from genome assembly GCF_014696235.1 of Sphaerospermopsis sp. FACHB-1194. NCBI lineage: Bacteria > Bacillati > Cyanobacteriota > Cyanophyceae > Nostocales > Aphanizomenonaceae > Sphaerospermopsis > Sphaerospermopsis sp. FACHB-1194. The sequence continues at coordinate 12,912 of NZ_JACJPU010000024.1, forward strand.
ATCTGGAATTAGAGAAATATACTGGTTTAAATCGTTTAGCAATTGAATTAGCAAAAGAGTGGTCATTTTGGGCAGTACCTATTCTTGGGGAGGCAGAACAAGAATGAAAAATCAAAAATCAGAAGCAGATATATGGCGGGATTTTGTCCAAACAGAAGTTAAGAGCAAATCCAAATTAGGAAAAATCTTAGAATCTTCTCAATATGGTGGTTATGAAAAACCAGTATTAACCATTTATTTTCCTGATGAAAATTCTCGTAAAGCTGCCCAAGGACAAACAGAAGCCATTAAGAAAAAACTCAGAGAACAATATAGATTATTGTGTGATCGCATTAACTTTAATTCTGGTTCTACGACTTCTACAATGGTGAGAAATACTCCTGTTCCCAGAGCTAATTCTACATCAGTTTCACGCGCTCCTAAAAATCATAATCCCTTACAAGCTCTGTATTGGGTTGAACCTAATCTTCCAGAAAATGATGCTAGTCAAAGGATGTCAATTCTCAGAGAAACAGTGGCAGCAGAACAAGGTTGTAATCAAATTTATACCAAACTTTATGAACGGACTTTACAACTAGCCAACGGTAAAGAAAATACAGTTTCAGTTTCCTTTAACTGGCGAATGCGTATTGGGGGAACTCGTGGTTTTAGAGAATTACTATTACCAGTATTACATCCTATATTTGGTATTCCCTATATTCCCGCTTCTACATTAAAAGGAGCAGCAAAAGCTTGGGCAAGAAAAAATGACGCACCAGCACGAGTACAAGAACTATTAGGGATGCTCAATGGTAAAGATGCTAAAGCTGCCAAAATTGAATTTTTAGATGCTTTCCCTACTAAACATTGTCTGAGTATAGATGTAGCAACACCTCAATGGGCATGGAAAGATAATAAAGTCATGTATGGACCAGTGCCACATCCTCTTTTAAGTTTAGAACAACCTCAATTTTTAATAGGATTACGTCCTACTAGTAGACAAAATTCTAATTGCCAGGATGATCTTAAAACCGTTAAATCATGGCTAGAAAATGCTCTTAATAGTGGCATAGGTTCTCGCGTCAGTAGTGGTTATGGTAAGGCGTTAGGTACAATTCCTATCACCAATACTCGAAAAAGTTATGACTTTGAATTGTGGACTCAAGGAATGTATGGGAGTAATCCTCCATCAAGAGAAAATAGTTATCAAGGAACTCCAGAATTTAGACCATCTGCTGTGAGAGGAATACTTCGCTATTGGTTTCGTGCTGTAGCATTAGGATTATATGATGTACCAAATTGTCAAAAATTGGAAGAAGAAATATTTGGTAATTTAGGGAAGCAAGGTAAAATTTCTCTTAGCACTAAAGTTAATCCATCCAATAAAAAAGATCCTTGTTTTTATGCTGGTAAAATCTACTTAGAAGCTACTGAAATCAAGTATCTAAATTTAGCAGAGAAATTATTATTTTTAGCAGTACAATTAGGCGGTGTAGGACGTGGTTCTCGTCGTCCTTTGCATTTACTTAATCGTCGTATGCGTGGCTGTCACTGGCAAATAGTAGGAAAAGATTTACCTCTTCATTATGATGTTGAGCAATGGCGTAAATTTTTCACACAAATAACAAACGCATTTGAAAAAATACAAAAACCCATAGGTTCTTATACAATTAGCCCTGGTAGACCTAGAGCAAGACAACAAGATGTATTAGATAAAAACACTCAAATTTGGTTATTAAAATCACCATCACAAATTCATCCTGAAAAAGTCACTAACTGGCAAACCGATGGAAATTCTAGTAAAGTGCGTGGCACAGCATTAGACTTGCTTTATAGTGATCCTCGGTTTAAAGGACAAAGCCAAGGACAAGGAAATGCTAATGTTGGAGGTGCATTAGAAACGCCTTCATTTGTTTGGATTAAGTCAATATTTACTGATAGCTTACCTTATCAAGTTATTACAATTTTTGGCAGTGATTACCCAGATAGAAAAGAGTTTGCTAAGGAGTTAAAAAAACAAGGTGCAATTTTAGTTTTTGGAGAAATGTCACCATCCAAATCTATTATATCTTCTCCTATAAAACAAAAATAATTAATAAAGGATAACCATGAAATCAGTTTTAATTGCCACCATTGGCACTAGAGATTTAATGTTTCAAATCGCATCCGGTGAATGGTTTAATGTTGGTAATGATAGAGTGCAAAATGGGGAAATTATTGCTGAACAATTAGAAGTAATTTCTGATTTAGGCTTAAAGGATAATACGACTTTTCGGGATTTAACTAAATACCTATTAGATAATATTGAAAAATATGTAGATCACATCCAACCGCCAATTATTGGTAATATATTTCTTGAGCAAGCATCAAACATTGAAAAAGTTTATTTGATAGCTACTGATCAAGAAAAAAACGTTACACAAAGAGAAAAAGATACATTATATTCAGCCGAACTAATTAAACAATGGCTGATGCACAAATTTAGTCATTTTCATAGTGACAATATTCACATCATTTTACTGGGACCCGATGGTACTAACCCCTCAATATTTGAGGATATATTTAGTTGGTGGCGCAAAATTTGGAAAAACACAATTACAGTTAATAAGAATCAGTCTATTTGGGTATGCTTAAAAGGAGGTGTAGGTCAAAGTTCTGAAGCAGCAAGAATTTCAGGACTAAGTTTCTATGGCGATCGCATTCAGTTCTTTGAATTTAAGGAAAATACACGCGCAAATCGTAATGGTATCCCATCAGATTATAGTGGTCCATTTTTAGGTACTAACTATCTTTGGGATAGAACCCAAAAACAGGCTTTAAAATTATTAGAAAGCTATGACTATACAGAAGCTTATGATTTACTAGAACCTTATTTTCAACAACCATCTGCTAATTTTGGAACAATACCTGATTTATTAAAAGCTGGTAAATTATGGAATCAAGGACAATTTGAAGGATTCTTATCTCTTGCTCAAAGTTCTACACAAATATCTAGTGTAGAAGGCAGATTATGGATGGCTTATGAACAGGCTTATTTAGGTGTAATTCGTCTTAAACAGATGAATACCACAGAAGCAATGTTACACAGTTATCGAGCTATTGAAGGTTTATTGTATTGGTGGGCTGCTGATTCTTTTCCAGATCATGTTCAAGAAGAGAAACAAGGATGGCCATTAGTTAATATTTCGATATTACAAAAATATCCATTTTTAACAAGTTATTTTAGTAAACCAGAACCTAAAACTGAAGTTAATCTGCAAGGCTGGTTACTAAAAGACCTATTAAATCTTGCTATTCCTGAAACCGCAAATAGTATTGATTTTCAGGCATTTTGGTATTCAGCCAAGACTGCCAGAAATACTTTTTCTCATCGCTTAGGTGGTTTAGCAGAACAAGATGTTTTTACCGCTTGGGGTAAGGATATAACCAACTCACAACAATGGCAAAAAAGGATTTTAAATTGCATTAATTTAGTCACTGGAAAATCATTTAATACCCTATATAAAGCTAGTTTATTTGCTCAAATGCATACTGAAGTTATAGCCACTCTCAAAACCCAAGAAATCAAAATTAACTAAGAAATCCAAATGTTTACTCTATGAAAAAACAATCAAATTAGCACTGTTATTATTACCATACAAACACTAACATTAGGGGAATTTACAAATTAAATGATCATGAGCGATCGCACAATCAGCAATACCTATGATGAGGAATAGAAAATGACCACACCAAACATTTTAGAATTAGCTAAACAAGGAAATACCCAAGCAATTACTACCTTGATGAATAAAGCCTTGGAAACTAAAGAAATAACTGTTCAGATAAGTATTACAGATAGAAGTATGACTGTAGTTGGAGAATCTCTAGCAAATATAGAACAATCATTCTTTGTAAATTATGTGCGTCAAACTATAAAAAAATTAAAATTATCAACAGTAAAAACAGTATATATTCGAGGAAAAATAACCGATAGCAAAAACCCTATTTGGACACAAATTATTGACTTAGAAGATGAAATATTAGTACAAAATGATGCACAAAATGGACAAAGTAATTTTGTTAGTCAGTTAAATAATTCTCAGGGATTCAACATTTTAGTACAGTTTCGAGAAATAATAAATACTATATTTTTAGGAGGAATATTAGGAATACTATTTTTCAACTTATTCTGGGAACAACAACCCAAAACTGTAGAATGGGAATATAAAACTGAAAGTTTTGAAGATGCTATGTTTGATAGCAGTATAAATCTAATTGGTCAACAAGGCTGGGAATTAGTATTTGCCAGAAGAGCATTAACAGGCGGAGAATATTCTCGTCGGGGAATTTATGAGTGCATTTTTAAAAGACCTAAGCAGAAAAGCAATGAAAATAGGATATCTAAATATGAATGATTGCTATAGTCGAATACTTACAGAAACATTACAAAATAAACTGCAAATTTTCCCTCTATGAAAACAACAAATACCAATCAAGTTAGCACCCTAATAATCACCGTAGGAACACGACAAATAGGATGGCGTTGTCAAGATGGTATCATTCGTTCCTTTGGTGCAGATGGTAATATTAGTTATCCTCCACATATCAACGAACTCTATCAAGAATTGGGAATTGAACGAGGTAATCATCAAGATGAAAATGGTAAAACCTATCCTTGGAGTGGTCGGGATTTAGGTCAAAGATATTATGATTATTGTAAAGAATGGTTAGGTGGTGACTTTAGTAATGTGGAATTGCTGTTAGATCAAACTGTCATTGAAGGAGGAGTAAAGCAAGGTTTAAAACATATTATCCTTTGGGGAACAGACCAACCAACAAGTATTACTTGGAATTTTCGCAGGTTAGATACTTTATGGTTAGCAGAATTAATGAAGGGAAAAATTAAAAGTTTATTTCCTGATATTAGAGTTGATGTTCACGCGCCAAAAATTAATGCTGGTAATAGTGATGAAATTCGAGAAGAATTAGAACAACTGGTTTTAAAAGAAGCTATCAATGCTAACGAAAATCAAGAGTTTGTTCTCTGGATACAAACTAAAGGATGTACCCCTGTAATTGCTTCTAATGTAGAAATTTGTGCGGCTGCTTTAGTACGTCAATATCAAGTATTTAATGCCAGTCCCGATGAACCAAAGGAGTTTTTTACCACCTTAGAAAACGGTTTAGTTACTGCTAATCATTCCCAAACTTTCAGTTTAATTTCTATGGCTGAATATTTCTGGGCGTTGGAAAAAGTCAAGATTAAATCAGCTTGGGAAAGAGGGGATTTTTCAGAAGCCCAAATTTGGCTAAAAGTTCATGAAAATCGTCATTCAGTATTATATAAATTAGCTGGTTTTTTAGCAAAATATAATAATTGGGAATCTAATGATGATTTTTATCAAAAACTTAAAGAGTGGATAGGTTCTAATGGTGTTAGTAAAATAACTGATTCAGAACAAATTATCAATTGGAAAACTCAACTCCAAAAAATGCAAACTGATGATATCACCAAGTTATGGGAATCAACAATTATCTTAGAACTTTCTCTAAAACGAGAAAATTACACCACTGCATTTATTCAGTTTGTGCAACTTTTAGAACAGTTATTGTATATTCAATCAACAGCCCAAAATTGGACTGCTAGAGGTTGGATAGTAAGTAATAAAGATGAAGTAAGTCTAGCCGAATTAATGCAGGGTTGGTGTTTATACAAAAAAATTAACCAAGACAATAGATGGTCAAAATTGCTAAAGGCTATTAGAATAAAGCGCAACGAAATTATTCATAAGGGGGAATCTATAACTTCAACAAAAATCGGTGATATTTGGGCTAATAATAACTTTTCAGGTGTATATATACCAACAACTTCAGAAAACATTAAAAACCTGATGACGGATACATTCAAAGAAATCAGCACTCCTCCGAATTTGAATAACTTATTAATGCGTTCTTTGTATCAATGGGGACTGCAATACTTAGAAGATGCAAGTTAATAATAGACTTCTCCGAAAAAGATGTAGGGACAATTCATGAATTGTTCCTAAGAATGGGTTTCAGGTTACGCTTATGTAATTTTCGGACAGGTCTATTAGACATCTCCACAATAGAATGTATTAATTTATCATAAGTTGTAGGGGCGAAGTAGGGGCGAAGCATTCGAGCGATTAATGATCGGTATTCACCAAAGGATATTTTCCGAATGCTTCGCCCTTACAGGGCGATAATTTAACGGAAAAATCAGACATCTAGATATCCCATAAGCTTCGCCCTTGCCCCGATAAATAAGTTCCATAATTTCTTTTCTGGAGATGTCTAACGTACTAAGCCATGTGAACACCATTATCAATCAAACCAAAATCACACTAAATTATGACTGCTAAATCCTTAAACTTTGCCCATAAATCAGACCGTCAAGAATTAGACATCCAAATTTGGTTTATCCTCATTTTAGGACTAATCGTTACCTTTGGTATCTATGCTGCGGTGTTACCTATTAAAAGCACATTTCTAGGAACATTATTATATGAGAGGGGATTCACCCAAATTCTCGCCATATTCTTTGGGGGTATGGTAGTCACTATCACTGTGTTGAAATATGGTAAAATCCAAAGTGAATCCAGGGCATTTAGAAAAGATTTATTGCCGGAAAATATTACATTTGATAATCCCACATCTATTCAACTAGAAAAACTACAACAACTGTTATCTCAGGAAAAAAGTTTATTAGCCCGTCGTTGTAGTCGGGTGATTGCCGCCTATATAGCTTCTGGAAATAAACAATCTGCTACTGAATTTGCAATGGAAGACTCAGCATTTTATAGCAGCACAACAGAAACTTCCTATTCTGTAGCTCGCATTTTAGTTTGGGCAATTCCCCTATTAGGATTCATCGGTACAGTTGTTGGTATTAGTGGTGCTGTCAATGGTTTTAGTGGCTTCTTACAACAGTCTAGTGATATCGAACAAATTAAACAAGGTATTGGTACTGTCACCAGTGGATTAGCCGTAGCTTTTGACACGACACTTTTAGCATTATTTGTGAGTGTTTTGGTGATGATTCCTTTGGTATTAGTCGAAAGACAGGAATCCCGGTTATTATTGGCAATTGATATTTATATTAATGACAGACTTTTACCCCGTCTCAAAGCCGCAGAAAGTTTAGATAGAACCATTGTTGATAATGCCATTTCCCAGGCATTCCAAAAACATCTTCCCTCACCAGAAGTTTTGATTAAACCAGCCCAAGAATACGCTCAACAAGCCGCCGATGCTTTGGCTCAGGGGTTTTTAAGTGAGGTTGGTAAAATCCAAGAAGCAACCAATAAACTCATACAGAAAATGAATTACATTAATCAAATGGCTGTAAAAGATAGAGAAAATTTCATTACTACTCTAACTCAACAACAACAATCAAGTCAAGAATCAAGTCAAGAAATTGTTGAAGAAATGAAACAAATTAATACGACGATTCAAGAAAATTACCAAAATATTAATCATGATTTTAACATACATACAGAGCAAATTTCTGAAGGACTCCAGAAAGCTGCTACATCTTTAGATAGTCGCATTGCTGCTTTAGAAAACTGTGCTGCTCAAATCACCAAGATTGTAGAACTACAACGCAGTTTAGAACAGAGTTTCCAAACGTTAGAAAAAACCGCACAATTAGAACAAGTATTAGGAGAAGTTCGCATTAATTTAGCATTATTAAAACCAGTTTTGGAAAACCTAAATAAACCACGTCGTATTACTTTAGTGGAATCTGACGAAAAACGCTGATAAGATAAATTTATGCCTAAACAAATTTATGCCTAAACGGATTACCAAACGCTCTGTAACTGAAATTGAATTATTTCCATTTTTATCAGTTTTGGCTTGTACTATTGGGGTGCTAATTTTATTGATTATTGTCTTAATGGCGCAAACATTCAGTAATCAAAGACAAGTTACAATTGTTGCCAGAACTGAAAATGGACAAAATCAGAATAAACAACCCCGTTATATTGAGTGTCGTAGTGATGGGATTATTATTCATCCTGGTGAAGAATTTGTGAGTTTAACAGCCCTTAATCTTTCTTATTCTCCACTACAAACATTACTAGAAGAAGTCAAAGTTAACAGAGATACACAATATTTGATTGTAGCCATCAGACCCGATGGAATTGAAGTATTTGATCAGGTTAGGGCATTAATTGAATCTGAGGGTATTGATATTGGTTATGAACCCATTGATGAAGGATGGACTCTGAAAATTGAAGGAAATATCTGATATAATTTAATGGTGTATATATGAGAAGAAAACGTTATTTTACATCCCAGCATCCCCAACAAAATCTAGATTCTTTTTTGGACATCTTAACTAACACTGTTGGGGTGTTAATGTTCATTAGTCTGTTTATTACATTGGTTGCAGTACAATCGAGTACAATAGTCAGAACCCCATTAGCAAAAGAGACTGATAAACAAGTGAATTTCTTTGAAATTAGTGGTAATCGGGTAATTCATTTAGACAACAAATCAGTGAGTCAGCAAATTAAAGATTTAGTCGGAAATTTACCAAACTGTGTTAGACCAAGTTATATTCCAGGGTTAGTTGATAGTTATTTGTATGAATTTAAAGAATATCAAAATTGCGTAGAAACCCAAGTACAACAAATTAAGGATTTCCGAGCAGAGACAAAATATTATGAAATTGAATTAGTAGATTTAAAATCTCTTTCATGGCGATATAATCCAAAATCATCCAATAATGGGGAATCAGGTATAGAATTGAATCGCAGTAATTCTGAATATAAAAATATTTTATCTAAGTTGGAAACCGATCAAGATTATGTAGCATTTTTAGTAAGACCTGATAGTTTTGCTACTTTCCGTCAAGCCAGAGAAATCGCCTGGAAAGCCGGATTTGATGTGGGTTGGGAACCGCAAACACCAGAGACTCCAATTGTCTTTGGTTCTGGAGGGCGAACTGTGGGTGTACAGTAATGATGGCAAAACTCACATTGTAGGCGATCGCCAGTCATCACCACGAAAACCCCACCTGATTTCACGGAGTCAGTAGCACAAGGGTAAAGTTTCCTACTAACCCCCGTAATTTTGCTCTTTTACGGAATAAATATTAGGTTTTATTGATTTAAAATCTCAAACCCACACCACCCTGTAAAGATAAAGCCGTACCTCCACTATTGCGGTAAGCATCAAAAGCAATAATAGCATTACCAAAAATCACAGTCTTACTATTAGGGACAACATAATCAATACCTGGTTGCAAAGCAAAACTAATTTTATTACCTACAGGGGAAGCAGTATCACCACTAGTTAAAACCATTCCCGCACCTAAATAAACATCAGTTTGCCAATTGAGGGGAACATCATAAGAAACTGTAGGTACAATTGCTGTACCTTGACCAATTAAAGCTTGAGCGCGGAAAGATACGGGTGTTTCTAATAATTTGTAACGAAAAGCCAAAACTCCACCCAGTTGGGTATCGTCGTCAGTTAACCCAATTGTAGGACCAATACCCACATAACTACCATAAGCTACTTGAGCTTGTGCAGGTTGATGATTGATTAGCAAACTCAGAACCGCACCGGTACCTAAAACTGCAACTAAAGATTTAAAAGACTTCATATTATCTCAATAACTATGTTATCAATATTACTGCTAACTAATTATGGGTAATGGGTAATTGGTAATTGGTAATTGGTAATTGGTAATTGGTAATTAGGGGTTGCTGAGAAAGTCTTTCCGTGAGGGCATAGGAGTCAGGAGTCAGGAGTCAGGAGTCAGGAGTCAGGAGGAGATTGGAAAATTTCTTTGCCATCTCTTGAAATCCCAAAAAATGCACACTTTTTCCGGTATACCCTTCAAAACCCTTGCACTAATTTCTGTGTTTATCAGCCTCTAACCTTTGATATATCAAGGTTTTAGGTTTATTCAGCAAACCCTAATTAGGTTATTCATCTTCCCAGTCACCAGTCACCAGTCACCAGTCACCAGTCCCCAGTCCCCAGTCACCAGTCACCAGTCACCAGTCCCCAGTCCCCAGTCACCAGTCCCCAGTCCCCAGTCACCAATACTATGGACAACGGGAATGAATACCGCCCTTGGTACAAATGAAAGCTAATTGCTGGGCATCTAAATTTTTAGCATTGCTAAAATCGACACCTTGGACTACGGCAGCTTGTGAACCGAGATCAGAAGTTTCTACAAACCTATCTCCGGGATCTTGTTTACCAGGAAAAAGTATAGTTCCTTGAAAATCTGCACCGTCCAAATTTGCCCCTCGTAAATCTGCACGACTGATATCAGCATTTCGTAGGTTGGCATTTTTCATATTGGCAGAACGTAAAACAGCACCAGCAAGACGAGCCGCACTGAAATTAGCATTGGTGAGATTAGCATGATCTAAATATGCTTCAGATAAATCTGCACCTTGCCAATTGGTGTTAGTTAAATTGGCATAAGATAATTGTGTACCTATGGCAGAAACACGACCTAACTGAGCAGCATACATATCTGCTTCCATTAATTTTGCGTCGCTGATATCTGCTCCTGTGAAAATCGCATCTTCCAAAATTGCCTTTTGCAAATCACTACTGATAAGTTGGGTACTGCTGAGGTTAGCACCCACTAACCGGGCATGAGATAAGTTAGCTTTATTCAGGGTAGCGCGGCTTAAATCACTGCGTTTCATTAACACACGACTAAGGTTGGCTTCGTTGAGGTTGGCTTGTTTGAGTTGAGTTTTAGTCAAATCAGCAATGACATCATCATAAGTATCCCAGCGCCCATCTTCACCTGCACTACGGAAGCGACTACCTTTTAATTGAGCTTGGTTAAGATTGGCAGATTTAAACACAACTCCCGATAAATCAGCATTTTCTAGTACCAAGTTAAATACAGAACTTTCTTCAAAGCTTTTTGCACCCAGTTGGATACTACTTAAATCAATGTCATTAATTTTGCCACTATAAACAGACAAAATCTTGTTGATTGCCTGTTGGTTAAGATTTAATTGTTGTTCTCTGATATTTCCGAAATTGCTGCCTGATTCGAGTTCCCCAGCGAGAAACAGATTCATGCGTTTTAATTCTGGTAAAGCTTGAATTCCAATATTTGCCAGTGCTTGTTGAATAGTATCTAGGATGTTAGGGTCAGTTTCCTTCACCAGTAGATCCACTAGAAATTTGATAGATTGTGTATCATTAATACCACCCAAGGCGAGAATAGCCCTTTGGCGCTCTTCGTCGCTGACACCAGAATCAGGATTAATTGGTTTTACGAGTTCGAGAAATTTTTGAGTGTTAACCAACTGGGTTTTCCGCAGGTTTTCTTGGGTTTGGATGTAAATTTGTGTGCCTACTAAAGTTGACAACACAGCAATCATGCTGGTTACACCAACCACAAACAAGATAAAATTAGGACTGCGGGCTATTTTTAGCTTAGGGATGGACTCCTTAATAGATGTATCTGTTGGTTCTTCATTTTCTGCCTGTGGCGGCTCGCTGGTATTTTCTACAGGTGTTTTGATTGGTTTGTTGATGTCTTTAACATCTATGGTATATGTACCTGCCAACTGATCATGGAAGGCGCGACGACGTTTTTGGGAAGTCCAACCCATGCCTTCACCTAGCACCAAAACTATAGCTAAAAATGTGAATAAGCCTAAATCTGGAAAAGCAAAGCTGTAGCGCCAGAGGATATAAGCAATGGCAACTGGACTAGTCCAGCGCCCTAGCCCTTCACGAACTACAACAGACCTTAAACCAGGAGCTTTACCCTCATCATTAACAACCCGCACCCCAAACCAACGTTTGGGAATGGTGCTGCCGGTTTTACCCAGTAGATACAACTGCCATCCTGAGAGGACCAGAGGTGTTAAGAGGGCGATAGTCCATAAAAAATTAGTGGGACTGGTAACATTACGAATACCATAACTAATTGGTAGGGCTAAAGGCCGGGCGATCGCTCTTTCTGTGAGTACCAACACCGGATTTAAAGGTACTCTTTGCAGATCGCTACGAGAATTGGCATAAACACCAATGCCAAAGGGAATTAACCCGCTGGCTACCACTAATGTAATTTCTGCTGCCCAAGCGCCTAAACGCCTTGTTGCTAAGGGCAGGGATTTAACTTTTTCCGGTTTTTGGGACTTGTTAGATTGATCAATATTTCTCCTCACGGTTGGGGTAGTCATTGCATAATTTCCCTTTGATTCTATGTTTACGCCAATCTATACAAGTTTTTGGCGGCGCGGTTAAAATAAGCTATTGCTTACGTTGCAAGCTATTAGACACCAAAAATTTGTATCCAAGATACACTAACCCCGCCAATAGTGCCAGACTGATCACAGATGCTACCAATCTAAATACTGTTTGCAGTACCATGAAGCCCAAGAGTATTCCTACACCAGTAACGGCAAGCTTTTTTATCCCTGATAAACCTTGAAACCAAATTTGAAAACGCTGAAAATTTCGGTTTAATTTAGCAAACATAGTTTGATTTGGGTAATACGTCTGTTTTTGCGTCTCTTGTGAGTTGGGTTGGGTGGAAAATGAACTTATTTCCGCCTCTAGTTGTTCCAAACGACGCTGCAATTCTTCTTCTGGTTGAGGATTCATAATTTTTTTACCCCAGCTATAGATTCTACAACCGACCAAGTATATCCATATTTGGGGGTTGTGTTAGTGATTTTAGCTAATATCTATAATGTACAAAACCTCTGTAGGTACGGAAATGAATGTATCTTGTCTATAGCCAGAATTTTCTACCTCTCCTGTGTCAATTCAGGATATTTTTATGCTGAGTTACAAATTCACCCAATTTCCAAATCAAAATTAATTAACGAAGGCAGGAGGCAGGAGGCGTTAGCGTAGCGAGACGAAATCCGGTTTTAGACCCGATTATTTCAATAACAACTCAATAAAAATTTATACTTGAACATTGGGAACAATATACCATTGTCTTGAGTCTAATAAACCAGAATAGACTCTCCAAAATAGAATTTAGTAATTTGACAGAAAGACATCTAGATATCCCATAAGCTTCGCCCTGCCCCCATAAATAGGTTCCATAATTTCTTTTCTGGAGAAGTCTAATATATATCACTATATTAATCTATCAATAGTCGGGAGCATGAATAAAAATGAAGACATTAAAACTACTGACTTTTGTTCCCACAACTTTGGTTATGAGTTTGGTATTGAACCAAGCTGTTTTAGCACAAACTCCATTTATCCAAATTAACAAGCAACTCCCGACAGATCCTTTGGTTGTCAATGGCATATCTGGGGGAACAGTTCAGAGTAATTGCGGGAATATTACCACTCAACCCACTCAAGTTCTTCAGGTACAAGAATCTTTACCTTATTTACGCTTAACTGTTGAGGGACAGGGACAGCCTACAATGTTGATTGATGGACCAGGGGGACGCTTTTGTGTGTTGGCAGATAACTACTCTGCAAATAAACCCGAACTGGCTGGTTTTTGGACAATCGGTAACTACTTGGTATATATAGGCAATTTATCAGCAGGAAAGTATAATTATACTCTTTCTATTTCTCAGCAAAAGAAATAAAAATTCAGGAGGCAGGAGGCATAAGGCAGGATCAAGAATTAGTTTTTCTTTCCCTGCTTCCCCTAAACCCTACACCCTATCCCCGGTTATCTATTTGGGCGCGTTGCAAACTACCAGAAAAGTCAACATAAACACTTTTCCATTCTGTGAATATATCTAAAGCAGTAGTTCCTGCTTCCCGGTGTCCGTTACCTGTTTGTTTTACTCCCCCAAAAGGTAAATGTACTTCTGCACCAATGGTAGGACCATTAATATAGGTGATACCAGCTTCGATATCACGCATGGCTGTAAATGCCCGGTTGATATCACGGGTGTAAACTGAAGAAGAAAGACCATAATTAGTGTCATTGAGAATAGCGATCGCCTCTTCAAAACTGCTAATCTCAATTAATGCCACCACAGGTCCAAATATCTCTTCTTGGGCTACTCGCATATTAGGTGTAACTTGATCTAAAATTGTTGGTTCAAAGAAATAACCATTTACTAATTCTCCATCTGTAGCAATTTCTCCACCAATTAAAATTTTTGCACCTTGCTCACGGGCAATATCTATATATTGCTTAACTTTTTGCAGTTGTTTTTCATTAATTATCGGACCAATATCTATATTAGAATCAGTACCAGCACCCAAGCGTAAATTATTGGTACGTTCCAATAACATATTAGTAAATTTCTCTTTGATATCCCGATGCAAAATTAATCGACTTGTAGCTGTACAGCGTTGGCCAGTTGTCCCAAAAGCACCCCAAACAGCCCCATCAAGTGCTAATTCTAAATCTGCATCTTCCATAACCACTTGGGCATTTTTACCACCCATTTCTAAACAAACTCTTTTATGAGTGAGTCCACAAGTTGCACCCACAAAAGCCCCAGTTTCGGAAGAACCTGTAAAGGAAACTAAATCAATATTTGGATGTTCAACTAAAGCTTTTCCTGCTTCTTCTCCTACACCGTGAACCAAATTAATTACCCCTGGTGGTAAACCGGCAGATGCAAAAATTTCTATTAATTTAGTTGCACAAGCTGGGGTATCTTCCGCTGGTTTAAGAATGACAGTATTACCGCAAACTAAAGCCGGCATTGCTTTCCAACAAGGAATAGCTACGGGGAAATTCCAAGGAGTAATTAACGCACAAACCCCTATAGGCATTCTCACCGTCATAGCGAATTTATTAGACATTTCTGAAGGTGTCGTTTGTCCAAATAATCTTCTTCCTTCTCCTGCACTGTAAAAAGCACAGTCAATACCTTCCTGCACATCTCCCCTAGCTTCTGTCAGGGGTTTACCCATTTCTCGACTCATTAACTGGGCAAGTTCTTCTTTATTTTCAAGTAATAATTCTCCCACGCGAAAAATATATTCTGCCCTGGCAGGTGCGGGAACTTTACGCCAACTATGATAAGCTTGACAGGCTGCGGCTACTGCTGCATTAATATCTTCAATTCCTGACCGAGGGAAAATAGCTACAACTTCATTTTTATTAGCTGGGTTGCGACTTTCTAAACTGTGACTTTCTAAACTGGGTTTATGCAACCATTGACCGTTAATATAATTTTGGCAGATGAGTGGAGTTGTCATGTCGCTTCAGTCCAAATTCAAAATTTATAAAGTTGGTATCTTGTAGATTAACCTACAAATTAGCACTCAAAAAAATGCCATTACCGCAGCAGGTGAACCTGAACCACCACGTAACCTGAGAATACCAATTACTAGGGTAGCGCCTTGGGGTGGCAGTTGATCTAAGTTGGTGAGGTTTTCTAGGACAATACGTGGTTTTGCTAGTATCAAACTATTAGTGGTAAAATTATTATCTTGTCCAGAGTCTACGCCGTGGGTATCAATTCCCACCCCGGCAATTTTTCTTTCAGTAATTAAAAACTCGGTGGCTTTACCGCTAAACCCTGGAAAGTGTATATTTCCATCTGCATCCTGGTTTAAGAAGGCGTTTTTATCTAGCCATTTATGTTGCCAACCCGTATAAAGTAACACTATATAACCGGGTTTAATCGTGCCAAATTCTGCTTCCCATGTCAAAATATCAGCTACAGTTAAAAGATAATCAGGGTTTTCTGTAGCTTGTTTACAGATATCTATAACTACCGCAGGTACTACAAGAGACTGGGCGGAATATTCATCAATGCTGATACCGTCACCGTGAAAACTATTAGGGGTATTGATATGAGTAGCACTATGTTCACCCATAGAAAACCGTCGCAGATAATAGCCATCGTCTTGTAGTTCGGCTACAGTGGTAAATTTGACGGGAGGATCACCAGGCCATTGTGGTATGCCTGTGTCAATTATATGACTCAGGTGGATAACACGGGAGTATGTGATATTGTTTGGCTGTTGGGGTTGTATAGTAACGTTCCTCACTCGTTGGGCTACTGCTATTATCATAAAATAATCCCCCAATTCCTGTAAATACCAGGTTGTTTGGGGGTTAACTACAAGTTTAAAATGTTGCAGCAAAAAGTGAATTTAAGCTTAGTGAACACCTAAAAGGTTAATGTTGTGCAAACATAAGATTAAGTTTAGGTAAATTTTCATAATTGATAATTGACAGTTGACAATTGATAATTTTTTTATTCAAGGTTTAAAACTTACCCAAGCAGTAATAATTAAACGCAGATGGACGCAGATAAACGCAGATAATTTTGTACTTCTTGAGATTAGGAAATGTTATATCAGGATGAATAGTGGGATTTTTTGGTGTTTAAGCAGCTAATGTTTAAGAAATTATAACTAAAGGTTGAAAATCTAGGTTAGATAGGTTACATTAATGGAAGTGGTAAAAATATTTCGACACCACAAGCCCGAACCTTGAAAACCGCATAACTTCGTTGAATTGTGTCGATTGTTTACAGGATCAGCGTTTCCAAATCAACTTCCCCGCAAGGGAATGGAAACTTCAGAGTGTAAAGTCCCCAAGGGGGGAGAAAACACCTTTCCAAATCAACTTCCCCGCAAGGGGATGGAAACCCGAACCCGATATTGGTGTTCTTGATTTGAACCCCACTTTCCAAATCAACTTCCCCGCAAGGGGATGGAAACCTCAGTGGCAAGATGGATTATTCGATTTGAGTTTTTTACTTTCCAAATCAACTTCCCCGCAAGGGGATGGAAACCTCGCCTGTGCCGTGATTGTCAAGCGCGTGGATGCTTTCCAAATCAACTTCCCCGCAAGGGGATGGAAACCAGCCATAGGCTTCGATTGTTGTCACCAAATAGGCGACACTTTCCAAATCAATTTCCCCGCAAGGGGATGGAAACTTATGTCAACTCCGTAGCCTGCGATCCGGCAGGAGTTTCTTTCCAAATCAATTTCCCCGCAAGGGGATGGAAACCTTATATATTCCTTGAAGAACCTCAAAGATATTACCTTTCCAAATCAACTTCCTCGCAAGGGGATGGAAAGAAAAAATCTAAATAATAATGGATATTAATTTACAAAAAGAAGAATTTAGCTATGCTTACATTTATGCTATTACCACAGCAGCAGGATATTCCTTTCAAAAATCATCAAGAATTTTAGATGTAGGCGGAATTGATGCCACAATTACAGGTACAGTAACAGACGATACCCTGTATGAACCACAACTAGATTTACAGGTAAAATCTACCTCACTAGATATCCTCAGTGGAGAAACTATTCGCTATCCTTTAAAAATCAAAAACTACAACGAACTCAGAAAAGAAAGAACTGTTGCACCACGAATATTAGTAGTTGTTCTCATCCCTGAAAATCTGCAAGAATGGATTAAACAGTCAGAAACAGAACTGTGTTTACGTCGCTGTGCTTACTGGGTTTCATTACGTGGACAACCCCAAACACAAAACACCGAAACCGTTACTGTTTATATACCCCGCAAAAATGTATTTACAGTTGATGCTTTAAAAAATTTAATGCAAACAATCCAAACAGGAGGGACTTTATGAAAGCAATTATTAATGATGTAGAAATTCTCAATCATTTACAACCTCAACAAATAGATAAATATTTAAAATCTAAAGGTTGGCATGAACAAAGTGTAATTCCTAACAAAGTTTCTATTTGGATACAGAATAACTATTCAGAGAATAAACTCAAAATTCAATTACCTGTAGACCAAAACTTTGATGATTATTCCCAGCGTATATATGATGTAATTGAAACCTTATCTAAAGCCGAAAAACGCTCACAATTCGACATTTTAGGTGAAATTATTACTGATGCACCTAATTTAACTATTCAAGCTGTGGTTAGTCAGATTCAAACACCAAACACCACAGAATTAAAAGGAGAAATTCAATTATTTGGCGTGGTATTTGATAAACTGCGGCAAATCAAAACTATACTGGAAAATCATGATTATATTTTAGCTATTAAAGCCTATCAAGAACGTTTACCAATTCGTTGTACAGGCGATTTGTTTAAGGAAAATGACCAGTTTATTTTACAAAATCCCCACAATTTTCAAATTGATAATATTTGAATGCTTAGGTAGGGTTTAGGTAGAGATATTGATGGGTTTTTGGTGCTGAGGAAGTAAAGTTTTAAGAAATGATAAGTAATATTGTCAATTTCAGGTGAGATGGGTTACATTAATGGAAGTGGTAAAAATATTTCGACACCACAAGCCCGAACCTTGAAAACCGCATAACTTCGTTGACTGGTGTGGATCGTTTACAGGATCAGCGTTTCCGGTTTTACAATGCTTTACTTATTGAGAATTTCTTGGCACTTCTTATTGAGAATCAAAAAAGTGGTGTCGAAATGGGTGTCTGAAACCCTTGCTGTGTAAGGCTTCCAGAGGGTAGGCACGGGGGCGCTACCCCTACATTTCCAAATCAATTTCCCCGCAAGGGGATGGAAACCTCATAGAAGTAGTCCAGCCGAGCAGGTTTATACCAATCAAGGCTTTCCAAATCAACTTCCCCGCAAGGGGATGGAAACCAAAGACATACTGTATTCTGAAGGAATGGGAATAGCCGTCTTTCCAAATCAACTTCCCCGCAAGGGGATGGAAACACTGCTATACTAACTATTATTACAATCGGAAAATGCTAAGATTAAGAGTAATCTAGCTCAACCTAACTTCAACACTATGACTGATATTAATATCACTCTATCTGAAGCCCTAAAAAGTTTTATTGATGAAGAAATTGCCGAAGGTAATTATAATTCAGCGAGTGAATATTTACAACAATTAATTATTCAAGAAGCAAGACGGAAAAGTAAAGGAAATTTAGAAGATTCTGTAATAAAGTATCAAGAATTGGAAATTGCTTTAGATGAATTAGCTGATGATTTTGCAGCGTGTGTTGGTGCAAACGTACCTATTTTATCTGATTATGCTGTTAGTCGTGAAAGTATTTATGAAGACCATTATTAAAAATAGAAAATGGAATATTTAGTAGATACCAATATTTTATTACGTCTTGTGCAACGAAATGATCCATTAAATCCCGTGATTAGAAATGCAGTCAGAAAACTAAGAAATAATGGGAATATATTGTTAATTACTCCTCAAAATTGTGCTGAGTTTTTGAATGTTACTACAAGACCAGCTACAAAAAATGGATTTGGTTTAACACCCAAAGATGCCGATAGACAGTTAAGATTAATTGAACGGATTTTTCCCTTATTATCTGATATACCTACAGTTTACCCAGAGTGGCGCAGATTAGTTGTGAAATTTGGTGTATCAGGTGTTCAAGTACATGATGCGCGTCTTGCAGCCACAATGAAGGCTAATAATATTACGTATATTTTAACAGTTAATACGGGTGATTTTATCCGTTATTACTCTGAGGGAATTATAGCTATTAATCCAAATTCAATGTAAAAGTTCCCTATAATAACAGGACTTACGCAAAACAGAACCAAAGTAGGGGTAATTCATGAATTACCCCTACGCAAGAATAAGGTTTTCAGTCACATCTTGCGTAAGTCCTGCGTAAGTCCTATTTATATCAAACGTCAAAAAGGTAGGGAGCATCCCAAATGTGTAAGTTTATTTTTATCTAAGAACAGAAAATTATCCCAAGCTTGATATGATTGAACCGCAAAGGACGCAAAGTACACAAAGGGAAGAGAGTTAAAGAGAGTTTTTGGAGTTGCGAAGTGTATTTTTTCAAAATTGGGATGCTCCCAAAAGGTAGTCCCCAGTCACCAGTCCCCAGTCACCAGTCACCAGTCCCCAGTCACCAGTCCCCAGTCCCCAGTCCCCAGTCCCCAGTCCCCAGTCCCCAGTCCCCAGTCCCCAGTCCCCAGTCCCCAGTCCCCAGTCCCCAGTCACCTAGTTGCATCAGTAGTGGAGGTTTTCATTTTTTGTGTTATAACCCACTCAGAAAATGAATTTAGACAGTAACGATTATATGGAACTAGACAAATTAACCAGGTTTAAAGAGTACGGTGAGTTTATCCTCCGCAAAATTGACTCTGTACCCCAACGCCCCTCCCAACAAGAAGATTGGGTTCCTACTAGCCTTGATGACTGTCTGGTGCGCTTGCGAGAAGCTGCACAGAAGACTGTGGAAATGGCCACTTCCCCGGTGAAAATTGGTGTGATGGGTGAGTTTAGCAGTGGTAAAAGTTTACTGTTAGGAAGTTTAATTGGTTTTGCGGATGCTTTACCTGTAAGTGAAAACCCGACTACGGGAAATGTGACTGCTATTCATATTAAACCACAAGAAGGTTTTGCTACAACAAAAATAGATAATTACACCGTTGAGTATTTATCTCATGAAGGGGTAAATGAGTGTTTACACTTCATGTTATCAGAAGCAAACCGTCGGGCTGTGGCTGCTGGTTTACCACCTTTACAAGTTGCTAAAATTAAAACTGGTAAAGATATTTCTCTTTGGTGTGAGGAAGCTTGGAAGAGTTCCAATAATTTAGAATTACGCTATTTATTGCGTGAGTTAGTATTATTTTTGCGGGCTTATCAAGCTTATGGTGAGGCTTTGTGTGGTAAGCATTATCATATTGATGCAGCAACGGCAAAGGAAGGTTTACAATTAATTGATTTGCCGATGGCGATTCAAACTTTGAGATTTGATGATTTACCGCCGGCACATATTCGTTTACCGAATGCACCCCAAGTTCTGCAAACTCAATTATTACAAAATAGTTTTTACCTGATTCGTAGAGTTGATATTGAAGTCAAAATATCAAGGGAAATTTGGGATTTAACCGGGGCGGAAGAATTTGTTTTGTTAGATTTTCCCGGTTTAGGTGCGGCTAATTCTGGTGCGCGAGATACATTTTTATCATTGCGAGAATTGGCACAGGTGCAAACAATTTTAGTTTTATTAAATGGTAAATCACCGGGAAGCGATCGCGCCAACAAAATATTTACCATGATGCAGCAACAACGCCCCGGACAAGATTTAAAAGATTTAATTCTGGTTGGTGTGGGACGTTTTGATCAATTACCTTTAGAAAGTGAAGGTGGAGAAAGAATTTTAGATTTTTTAATTGAAGATCATCCTAATTCCCAACCTTTACAAACAGAGGTAGTTTTTCAAAAATTAAAAGTTCTGCAAACTATTATTGATGGTGCAGAGGCTTTTACTACTCAAAAAGATCGCATTGTTTTATTATCGCCCTTGTTAGGTTTATCAGAATTAGCCAAACGTTCTACAAAAGTCAAAGCTGGTTCAGAAGAATTTTTAGCTAATTTAGATTATCCTGATTATTTGGAACGTTCCAAGAAATTACAAGAAAAATGGGGTAAACTCAGCGATAAACTTTTAGAAAATGAACCTCGTAATTCTCTAGGTAAACAGTTAGGTTATTTTGCCCAAGATGGGGGTGTTAGTAAACTGCGGGACTTGATTCAAAATCATGTTAATACCCATGGTTTAAAACAATTATATGAGGATACTCGCAGGGCGGCGGATGTGATTCATCAACAACAAGAACAACTGAAATATATCCTGGCAGAAATTCATGAACAAGGTATACCTACAGCAGATAGTCCAGCTTTAATGGAGTTACGTTTGGCAATTGAAAGTTTAGATAAAACCTACAGAAACTTTCAAAAAGACTTGGGTAAAGAACCACTCAAAGATAGACGGGGAGTGGTTGTGAGTGATGTGATCAAAGATGAATTAACCTATAGGATTCTCAATTGGAGTCAGTGGACATTGTTATTTAATAAATGTCAAAATGGGACAATTGCTTTAGCAGAATCTAAAGGTGCAGCAGGTAAATTATTTGAACGGGGAAATAGAGTAAATAATTCTATTCCTAGCAAAAGTGATGATTTTTATCCAGAGTTTGAAAAAAGCGTTAAAGAATTAGAAGAATTTGCCCGCGATCGCATTCGTCAAGCTGTAGTAGACTTGTTGAATAAATTAGCCCATCAAGTAGTATTAGAACGGGAGAAAATTCAAACAATTCTTAATCCAGAGATGGAAGAATTGATAGAAGATAACTTTGGAGTTGAAGCCGCAGATTTATTTTATAAACTGTTGTTAGGATGTGATCCAAATCAGTGGAAAGAAGCAATTGTTGGAGAAATTAATAATCAAGATAAATCCATTTCTCCTGATATGATGTTTCCCCTAGCGCGACGGGATGAAAAACACAGTATTGGACAAATATTTGATTGGTCTCCTGAAAGAAATCAAACCTCATCTCGCAATGCAAATCATCAACTTTTTGTATTAAGATTGCGGGATGAAATTACAGCTAGTGCTAGTTTACATCTCGTGCAATATGTGAGTGAAGTTAATCAACAAGTAAATGCAGAATTAGAAGGAATTTTAGATCAAATAATTCCCAGTTTGCAAAACCTGTCTAAAAAAGATGAACTACTCAGATATATTGCTGCTGGAGACTCAACCCCAGAATTAGCAATTCCCACTTGGTTAGAAATTCTTGCGGATATTGCATCAATTAATGAGAGTGATATTTATGAGTATATTTAGCTGAAGAAGGGAACAGGGAATAGGGAATAGGGAACAGGGAAGAGGTATTAGTATTAGGCTGTTTTCTGCATCTACCAAAATCCAAAATCCAAAATCCAAAATCTAAAATTCATTTATGCCTGTGGAAATTATACTTCCACCCAAACATCAACTACGAGTTAAAGAAAATCAAAGTTTGGATTTACCTGCTATCCAAATTGTCGCCACCAATAGTAATATTCCCCATATCTCTCGCATTACTTGTAGCGTCAAAGGAACACCCATAGAATTAGCAGCGGAAATTCAACAAACTTATAAACATTTTAACTCTGCTACACCCCAAAAAATCTCTAATTTGTGTCAATTAGGACAATATCCTTATCAGTTAGAGAAACCTTTAAACGAAACAGTCAACTGTGATTTACAGGTGATTGTTGAGTATTTTGATTCTGATGCTACCGGAAAACCGATATTATCTATTAAGAAAAATATGGGTGTTTCCTGTAATCTTTGGTTTACACCTGATTTTCAATCAATAACTCACAAAACCATAACTAACCATAAAACTATGAATCCTTTTGAATTAGATACCTATCTCAATAAATTAAGTCAACAATTGAGTGAAAAACTCAATGAAAAACCCAAAAAAAGATTTCCGGGTTGGTTTGCGGTAGATTTTGGAACTTCTAATTCTACAGTGACACTTTTTGATCCCATTGAAGTACCTATTGCGGAAGTTTTACCCAGAGAACAAGAATTAAGATTGCGTCAAAGATTAGCAGAGTGGTTAAATTCTCCTGCTAATTTAGCTTTACCAGATATCGGTGTGAACGAGTGGGAAAAGTTCATTGCGAATATTAGTAAAAACTTAGAAATTGAACCAGAAGAATTAAGCGAAGTTTTTGAAAATGATAACAAAGAACAATTTTTAGAAGCTATTCGCCAAATTGAATTATGTTTAGGAAATAGTGACAGATTTCGCCGTGCTGTTAGCAAAAAACTTTATCAGATATATCATGAAGTTTTTCGTGTTCCTACGTTAGAATCACAAAATTTGATTCCTGTAGTTTTGGATATTGACAGACGGGAAACAGAAATTCCCAGCGAAATGGAAGTATCCCAAGTTGAACCTTTAAAATTGCAAATGGGGAGAGAAGCAAGAGACAATAGAAAAAAAGCCATTGCCCAAGGTACAATCACTTCAGTTAAAGATATAATCAGCAGATTTCATCACTCACCCAAACGTTATTTTGGACAAAATCGCACCTTCCCAGTCATGTTAGATGACTCAGAACATAACATCCAAGTTAACCAATTAATTCAAGCAGCATGGGCGCATTTAATTGAATTAACAGAAGATTATCGTCAACGTGCCAGAAGAAGATTTTCCGAAGGAGATTTATTAACAGGAGTTTTCACCTATCCTACCGTTGCACCTCCAGTAGTGAGAAAAGAAATTAAAGCATTAGTAGAAGAATTAGGAATAGATGATGTCCAAACAGCTTATGATGAAGCGGTTTCTGTAGCTATCTTTTTTCTTTGGCGAGAATTTGGTGGAAATTTAAATATTGGTATTGAATCTTTTAAAACTCGTTGTCGGCAAGAAAAAAATAAATGGTCACAAAATGTTTTAGTGTTAGATATTGGTGGAGGTACAACAGACTTAGCATTAATTGAACTCACATTAGAAGATAAAACTCCATTTTTTGCAGATCATGAAGATCGGGGTTTAGGTGGAAGATACTATAAACTTACCCCGAAATTATTAGGTTCTTCAGGACATTTACAATTAGGTGGTGAATTAATTACCTTACGCATTTTTAGACTTTTAAAAGTTGCGATCGCTGATTTTCTCTTAACAGCAATAACTAACGGAGACATCGAAAGCGACAAACTAGAAGATTTAATCAACGCCGAATTAAACGAACGCTTTTTAGAAGATGGCAAATTTAAAAGCGGTAGTTTATTAAAATGTGTAGATAAAGAAAATCCTGAAGGTGATGTTGCTTTCAAAGATGCTTTAGATACAGCCGAAAAAGTCTTACCAACCCGATGGCAACAAGCACCCCAACGCCTCCAAACATTTTACACTCTTTGGGATTATGCCGAAGCTGCTAAACTCAAATTAGGGCAAAAATTACCAGGAGATGGTTCTTTATTAACCTTCACCCTTTCCGAACAACAAATTAGTGAAATCCTTGCCCAAAGTGCAGTTAAATTCCAAATTATTATCCCTGATGCTATCTCTATAACCATAGATAGTCAACAATTTGAACGGGCTGCAATTTCGGCTATTAAAGAAGCAATAGGTATTGCTAAAGGTTTGATGGAAAGCCGTTTAAATGCAGACAATAAACAAAAAGTAGATTGGTTAATTCTTTCTGGTAAAACTTGCAATTTAGATTTAGTGCAAAAACAAATTTACCAAGAATTTAGCAAATCTCCTTATTTTGTTTGGAATCCAGAACGGATTACCTTTGTTTTAGAATTTACCAAATTAGCAACTTCCGCAGGTGCTTGTTATGCGGAAAAATTAAGAAGATTAAGATTTGATCCCGAAGAATCAAAAAATTTATTGCGTAAAGGTGCAAACCAACTGGAAATAAATGTCAAAAACCTATTTTATTATCTACCGTGCAACTTTAAACGCAAAACCCAAAGTAACGAACTATTAGGAATATTCAACGCTGGACAAGAATTATATCAACTTGCAGCCTGGGAAAGTGTAGCTAAAGTGCGGACAAATTGGCAAGGTATCCAATTAACAAATATTATCTATCGTCAAGACTATGAAGATGGAGAATTGCGTTTATGGGGTAGCTTTGACGGTAAAACTTTAATGGAGAAATTAGGAATGGAAGAACCAGAATTTCTCAAAAAAATTAAAGTCCAATTTGAAATTGATCAAACTTTGCAATTTAGTGTTTTACTCTGTCAAGGGAATCCCCATTATTTAATAGATGAGAAGGGAATAGATATCAATTCTGTGATTTACAAGGAATCAGAAACAACTGATTTATTCACCGATGGAAAATTAAAATGGAATATTGCCATTGAACAACCTCATCAAGATTTAAAAGATGGTGATATTGCCGTCAACGTATTAGAATCAGCAACAGTAGATCAACCAAATGCTTATCATTTAGTATTTGCAGTTGATAACAATCAAAATCCCAAACTGGAAACATTTCACTATTTACAAGATGGTGTTAATGAACCAGGAAAAGGGTTAATTAGTAATCCTTTACCACCATTCCCCCAAAATGGTCAACACACCTTTTATATTTATCAAACAGATAGCGAAACCAACACTAAAAAATGGATACGCATCGGCGCACTTAGTAAACCAGAAATCACCACAGATTACCCTTGTCAATATCATGTTACACTCGACAATCAAGGTATATTAAGAATGCACGCTGGTGAAGTACCTTATTGGACATCAACTAATCAAGAATGTTTACAAGAAGAAGGATGTGTTTATCGTGCAGAATTAGAATTACAACCTAATGAGATAGATAAAGAACGCGATCCTTTCTGTGGAATACATTAAATCAATTGATAATTGATAATTGACAATTGATAATTGTTTGATTTACAGCAGTTTTCATGTCTTTAGACCACAGTCAGGGCGAAGCATTCGGATGATAGTCTTAGGTAAAAACCGATAATTAATTGTCCGAATGCTGATGCTTCCAGCACCCTTCGCGAACGCCCCTACATTGTTGACACGAAACCTAAATCAAAATGTGGTTTATTTACCTGAAAATAGCTGTAAGGTTGAAACCTCTTCTTTTAAGGGGAATAAGAGAGAAAAACCTTTTCAATTTTCTGCCTTCACTTCAAATTAAATATAATTGTCGATTGTCAATTATTGAATTTCCTCCTGACTCCTCAAATATTTTCTTGCCATGATGCAACATCTACAACAATTATTAGCAACAGAAAATTCTCAAATTTCTCAATTATTAAAATTGAGTTTATACGGATTACAAGCTACTTTAAATCAAGCCCGGATAGAGTATCCAAATGATCCAGGTAATGATTTATGTGAAAATGTCATTCTAGAAATTCACAATCTTTTAGAACCTGAAGTAATTACAGAAAGTCCAGAAAATGTAGTTATTGATGAAGCTAAACCTGAGCAATTATTAAATGTATTAAATGTATTAAATGAACTCAGGGAAGTTTTTAATACAGATTTAGAATTAAATTTTTATTTAGGAAATGCACCCCTACAAAGTCAAAATGATGGTGATTTATGGAATGAAATTCACCGCAAATTGTTAAGAGTTCCTGAAGATTTAGCCACAAATTGGAAAAAACGCGCTTTAGAAATGGCGCAAAAAGTCGGTGCAACAGAAGATTATATAAATATTGAACACTTCCCTTTTGTGCGGGATGAAATTATTTATCCTGGTTTAAATGGTACTGTTCAAGCTAAAGGTTTATGTTTGTCAAAAAAAGCGTTTTTTAAATCAGAAATTGCTCCGTTATATAATTCAGAAGATTTGCAATTATTAGCAGGATTTTTACTTTTATATACTAAATTTATAGAGATAGATCCTGATTTACATCATGCTTTAAAAAGTGTATTTAGTTTTGATGTTGTTTCCTTAAAATCCCAACCAGAACAACGTCAACTTTATTTAGAAGCATTGAGCGATCGCCTACAACGCACCCAAAAAACTGAAGAAAACACTGATCCCATCATTAATCTACGTGCTTGGATTGACATGGATGAAGCCATACATTCCCTAGTGTTTGTTCCCCCAGCAGAACGTTATTCCTGGTGGGGAAAACTACAACAAGAATCACGACGTATATTGAAAAAAGTAGCCAATAAAGCCATAAAAGCCAGTCATGATGTGAAAATTAGACAATTATCAGGACTTTATGCTGATATTTGCGCGTATTCCAAAGATGATGTACAGCTAGATCATGGTGGAACACCTGGAGAAGTATTAACTTGTTTGCGGTTATACACACGAATCAATCAAGAAGAACATCCGGGGCGGGTGCTATTTCGATCCTTACGATGAAAACCGCAATACCATATAATTACTTCTGTTTACTGCATATCAGGTGTAGGAGTGGGTGAAGGAGTAGGAGTAGGAGTTGTAGGAGTGGGATCAGGTTTAGGAGTGGAAGGAGAAGGGGTTTGTTGGGCTAATAGAGTTTGTTGTGTGTTTGCAGCTTGAAACTGTTTGGGTATTGCAATCACCGCAGCAGTTCCCAAAAATGCTAATAAAGCTAAGGGTGCTAAGTGTCTCATATTGTGATTCCTGTCAAGACTTATGCCACCCTATTTTGAAAAATTATCAACTTCTCTATATCTTGCTATAGGTAGCCTTACTGATGTTTCTTTAGGTAGAAAAACACATTTTCAAAAAGTTATAAATTTGCTGTTTCAGGAAGATGTAAAAAATAATTTTACATCTATGGATCTCTGCAACCACAAGATAATATACTAATTTCAAAAGTTGGAAAAGACAAAATTGATTATTCAATTTCTGTAAGCATTCAGCTATCAGTCGTCAGCAGTCAGCTTTTGAGGTTTACGCCAGAAATACCTATTTGATGATTAACAAATTTCTTAAACATTCTGACTCCTGACTCCTGACTCCTTACCAATTTCTAAGCTTATTCACCACCAGAGAAAAACAAAGGTAACACAAAAGCAGCAATAATTCCCAACAAAACAAACACCTCAATAATTCTCAGAACCAAATTACTTTGCATTAACTGATTAAATTTCTCACTCAAATTATTAGGAAAATTACCCCACCAACCACGCAACCGACTAAACCAATTTTTTGGACTATCTTCTGGGCGAAATTGCCATGAAAACATTGATAATAACAAAGGCGCACCACCCACCTTAGCAGACATTAAAAGATGAATGGCTAAACAACAAACCATGATCACCCAAGCTGTTAAATGGAAATAATACCAAATATGATCCAGTTCCCCTACCGGTAGCCATTCTTCCTTCATCATTCTGCCAGATACAACTGCTAAAACTGAAGCAATTAGCATCAAAGTATTTGCTAAACGTTGCAGACTCACCCACCAAATTGGTTTATTAAATTGTGAGAGTTTTTGGATAGAATCTTGTTGTAATAACCGCCTTTCACCAGCATGAAAGCTATAGAGAGCGAAAGCAGGTAATAACAGTAAAAAGAATAAACCCGCAGTACCATGAATACCCTGAATTGGGTCGATTTTAGGAATGGGAAGTTTACCGAATCTTTGATCAAAAGTGTTATAAACTAAGAATCCGGTGATAATAGCTGCAATGACTAAAATGCCATTGACACCGTGTATAATACGTAATAACAGAGGTTGATAGGGTGCTGAACGAGTCATGGTAACAATTTTTAATTTTCATAATGTATAATTTTAAAATATTCTAGTGCTAATCGCAATCTAATCTGATGGATGAATATTTTTTGATGAACGAACCGCAAAGAACGCAAAGGACACAAAGGAAGAAAAAAAGAAGAAGATAAGAAATTTCCAAGTAAATCAAAATTCAAAAGTTAAAATTCAAAAGTTAGCAGTTAGCAAATTGTATATATTTTATGATTAAAAGTCCTCTCCGTTATCCCGGTGGTAAATCAAGAGCAATCAAACAAATAGCCCAACATTTACCAACAAACTTTACAGAATTTAGAGAACCGTTAGTAGGAGGTGGTTCTGTCTTTATTTACCTCAAACAAACCTACCCTAACTTAAAAATTTGGATCAATGATTTAAACAGAGAACTATATTTATTTTGGCATATTGCCCAAAATGATTTATCTAAATTAGTCGCCGAAATTCGTCATATCAAAGAAACCGAGAAAGATGGAAAAAAACTATTTACAGAATTAACCCATATAAAAAATATTAATAAATTGGAAGACTTAGACAGAGCAGTACGTTTTTTTGTCCTCAACAGAATTACCTTTTCAGGAACAATAGAATCAGGTGGTTTTTCCTTAGAAGCATTTCATAAACGTTTCACCCATTCATCAATAGAAAGACTAGAAAAATTAGCAGAAATTTTAACACCAGATATCAAAATTACAAACATAGATTACAGCGAACTATTAAAAGCAGAAGGTAAAGAAGTATTTATATTTCTAGATCCTCCGTATTTAAGTAATAAAAATTCCAAACTATATGGAAAAGATGGATATTTACATACTGTCTTTGATCATGAGCGATTCGCTGAAAATGTTCGTAAATGCCCACATCGGTGCTTAATTACTTATGATAACTCTCCAGCTATTAGAAACTTATTCGGCTGTGCTAATATTAATATTACTGAATGGACTCTTCAGTATGGTATGAATAATTATAAGAAAAAAAATGCTCCTCTTGGAAAAGAGTTAATAATTACGAAATTAATAAATTGCAGTTATCTATAGTCCAGAAAGTCTAATAAACTAAGTATTGATCTATAAAACATACTTATTAAAATAAGTTATCACTGGTCTATTCATTTCATTTATTGACTAAACTTAATCCAATTTAACAATAATTAGCAATTATACATAGGTACATAAATAAAATTACTGTATAATAGCAGAAATAAGTTTATACAGTTAGCTAACTAGCATAATTAATGATCACACCTGAAACTCTCAATGATATTCAAAGGAAGCTTGAAGAAAGATCAGTGGCAGATAAAAGGGTACTAGAAGAACTACGTAGTGAGATTCGACCATTGAAAAGTGAAGTGCGTCGAATTAATCCTAGAACTACTACATCCATTTCTCTTGTAGCTGCTGATGGGGGAAATAATAAAGTTAATTTTGATCCTTACTTGTTTCAAGTGGTTAGGGTTGTAGACTCTTGCGGGAGACAACTGTTATTAGATTTAGCAACTCCAACAACAAATATTGAAGAATTGTCAGAAGGAAACCTAGATAGACAGGGTAATCCTAAATCAGCTTTGGGAGTAATGATGAAAGATTTAGGAATAGAAACCCTTTGGGATCTTAGTCCGATGATACCCAAGCCTGATCAAGAAAATCCCAGTCCTTCATGGGTTCAAGAATATCGTGATTTGGCAGAATGGGCTGCTTTGTATCAGATGCTTAAAGAAGGAGGATTTAAGACAGATACTCTAATTGTTCGTGATGGACTTTTACGAAGCAAAATTTTCTCCAAAAAACTCTTTAAGGATCTTTTAGAAAAGATTGATGCTGCTATTAATGAAATTTATCGCCAGACGAAGAGGCGTGTTTATCTTGTTGGTTTTTCTAAAAAAAGCAAGGTGCTGGCACGATATAGATTAGCATTTGCACTGGAAGGAATATTGACTCAAGGTTATCCTTGTTATGTAGAAATACCACCAGATATTCAGAAAAAAGCCTATATTTGGGAAGAGTATGCTACAGGAAATGAGGCTGAAAAGTTTGTGGGTGGACGTTTATTTATGGTTAGATTTGGCAGTCGTATTAATGACCCTATCTGGCCAATTGATATCTTTATACCTCAACTTGTCCAAACTCCCCAAATTATGGGATCTTTATTAGCAGATGCTAATGATGGTTTTCCAGTTCCCTTCTACCCTCAATGCTTACAGAAAGCTCATGAGCAAGCTGCATTATTTGGTTTTGATATGGAAGTTATGGAAGATTTGATTGTCAATGCCGTTCGCCGATCATTTACTCCTGATGAACAAAATGTTGTAGACCGAGTTAGATTACAGTCAGATGTAGGTATGTTGCGATATGAATAATACACCTTTATTTCCCAAAGAAAAGATATCAGGTATCTTTCGAGGTTTCAGTGAAGGAGGGCTTGAATTTCATGCAGATATTGTACTGCCTTACCAAAATGAATTTCAAAGTATTCCCATGCACGGACAGTTTTTACTGGTACAACTGGCTAGTGAAGATGAAGCCGTTTTAGGAAGAATAACATCGTTCTATTCAGATGGAAAACTCACTAGAGAACATGGTGAAGATTTCAGTTTAAGAGCGATGGGAGAAGACCGAGAAATTCCAGAAGACCTGCGTGAACAATATGTAAAATATCGAGTGAATATTCGAGTTCTTGGGGTTATACGCCATTCAAATGGAAAATTTGTTTTTGTAGCTTCTCATCGTCGTCTTCCTCATGTTGGTAGTAAGGTAGCTTTTCCCAGTAACGAAGTTCTTAGAGAAATAGCAGGTCACAACATTACAGGAGCAGACCTTGGTTTTTTTGCATTAGGAGAATTTGTTTACGCTGGTAGTGATACAAGGCTTGGTGTTGTTGACTGGATGCAAGTGAAATATCCAGAAATTATTACTCATTTTCCAGTCCAAAATTTAGTTTCACGACGATCATTTGTATTTGCACGGGCTGGTTATGGTAAGTCTAACTTAATCAAATTATTGTTTAGTGAACTATACAAAACAACACCAACTAAAAAGAAACGAGATCAAGATATTCCAGTTGGAACTTTAATTTTTGATCCAGAAGGAGAATATTTCTGGCCAGATGACAATGGAAGACCTGGGTTAGCTGATGTCCCTCATTTACAAGATCAGCTTGTAGTTTTTACTCGTCGTGAAGCTCCTAGTGATTTTTATGGTTCTTTTATAGCTGGTGGTGTAAAGCTCGATATTCGCCGCTTAACACCTTCTGAAATTGTTGGTGTTGCATTGTCACCAGAAAGACAAGAGCAGCAAAATGTTCGCAAACTTAGAGGGGTATCTCGTGATAAGTGGATAAAACTTGTTGATTTAGCCTATAAAGATGGTTATAGTGCAAGTATAGATGAGGTAAAAAAGTTACTAAATATAAGTGATGGATCTGATGCTGAAGCTGGAGCAGCTTTAAGCAACATCGTTTATATTGTCAAAACTCTTCATGATCCTAACAGTCGTCTAATGGATTTCTTGAAAAGAAGTTTGAAAGAAGGCAAGCTTTGTATTGTAGATATTTCACAGATGCGGGGAGAACAAGGGCTAACTTTATCTAGCTTGATTCTGCAACAAATATTTAATGAAAACCAGGATAATTTTACTAAAAAAGATGGTAAAACTATTCCTACTATTGCTGTTTTAGAAGAAGCACAAAGTGTTCTAAATAAAGGAAGTGGTTCAAGTGATGGACCTTTTGTAGATTGGTTTAAAGAAGGAAGAAAATATGATTTAGGTGCTGTTATGATTACTCAGCAACCTGGTAGTATTCCTGTTGAATTACTTAGTCAAGGTGATAATTGGTTTGTATTTCACTTATTATCTGCTTCAGATTTAAAGAGTTTACAAAGAGCTAATTCTCACTTTAGTGATGATTTACTTGGTGGTCTTTTAAATGAACCATTACCAGGTCAAGGGGTTATGTGGAGCAGTGTAAGTGCTAACCCTTATCCGGTTTCTTTCCGTGCGCTCTCATTTGAAAAAATATATCCCCAACCTATAGATTCTAAATACGATAAAGAATCTATTGAGACTTTCTCTAGCAAACTCAAGGCAGAATTAAATGGACAGCCTCATAATCTATTTGATATAGAGGATAAAAATATAGAAAATGGTGAAATTTTAGATCAGGAAAGAGAAACTTTTTCAAGAGTAGAAACAGGAGATTTTTTAATTGATAGTATCAATTCCGCCGTCCAACAACTTAAACAACATAATGAATTTCAACAGAAAGTCATTAATGGTAAAGGTTTACCTTGGGGTGTTATGATGGGCTTTATAAAACAGTTTCTTCCAGATGACTTAAAAAATGATAGTAACACAATAAATACTTGTGTAAAACGAACACTAAATGAAACCTTGGGTGAAGAAGGAAAGTATTGGAAATCCCAACCAGGTCCAAAAAGAGGAGGAGGAGAGACTACATGGGTAGTGCGTATAACTGAATAGCTTACTTAGAGTATTTTAATAACTCCAAGTCGGGTTATTAAGAAACAATAGGACACAAATAAATGAGATTTTGAGAGATATATTTTTTAAGTCCTGCTAATTCTTCCTTCGCGCCTTTCCTCCTTAGCGCCTTTGCGCGAAACAAAAAACCTACAACTAAAACACAAACCCCCATTTTTCGGTAAAATCACACACAGCCTAATTACAAAACCCCGAAAATGACAAACTTACCAGATCCTAATATTTGGTCAAACCTACTTAAACAATTATTAGAACACCAATCATTATCCCGCACCCAAGCAGCAGAACTGATGCAAGGATGGATCAACGAAACCATCCCCCCAGAACTATCGGGAGCAATATTAACAGCATTGCACTTTAAAGGCGTTTCTGCCGAAGAACTCACAGGAATGGCAGAAGTATTAAAATCTTTATCTGTTCAAACTACACACGATAACAGCCAAAACCCCATCCCCCTAGTTGACACCTGTGGCACGGGTGGAGACGGCGCATCAACCTTTAATATTTCCACCGCCGTCGCCTTTGTTACTGCTGCTGCGGGTGTACCAGTCGCTAAACATGGTAGTCGTTCCGCCTCCAGCTTAACCGGTAGCGCCGACGTTTTAGAAGCTTTAGGAGTCAACCTCAACGCACCCAGCGAAAAAGTACAAGCAGCAGTGAAAGAAGTGGGAATCACCTTTTTATTTGCCCCTGGATGGCATCCCGCACTGAAAGCCGTTGCCCCACTGCGGAGAAATTTAAAAGTGCGGACAGTATTTAACTTGCTCGGACCCTTAGTAAACCCCATGCGCCCCACAGGGCAAGTAATAGGAGTATTTGATCCCAAACTAATCGAAACCATTGCCCAAGCATTAAACCATTTGGGAACAGAAACAGCAATTGTATTACATGGTAGAGAAAAATTAGATGAAGCCGGGTTAGGGGATATAACTGATTTAGCGGTTTTATCTGAAGGGAAAGTACAGTTAACCACCATCAACCCCGAAGCCGCAGGAGTCACACCAGCACCCATTACAGCCTTAAAAGGTGGGAATGTACAAGAAAACGCCGAAATTTTAACCAACGTCCTTAAAGGAAAGGGAACTCAAGCCCAACAGGATGCAGTGGCGCTAAATGCTTCCTTAGCGTTGCAGGTTGCGGGTGCAGTTCCCTTATTAAATCATGGTCAAGGTGTGACAGTAGCTAAGGAAATTCTACAAAGCGGTAGCCCCTGGAAAAAGTTGGATCAGTTAGTTGAATTTCTGGGGGATTAGATTCGTCTGAGTGGTGTTGGGGACGAAATTCTACAACATCCCGTTTGATGGTAACGTCATATTTACCAAAAAAATCATGTCCTAACAATCCCGTTTCCAATTCTGCACCAGCGATCGCCACAGGAACTTGATTAACCTTTACCCCACCCACTTCCATAGAATCAAGATAGCCAACCGGAAATTCCACACCCTTAGCACTCACAGTATTAGCTTTAGCAATAGCCACAGGCACAACACCTAAAGCCTGTGCTACATCTTGAGTAATTACAGAACCACTAGCACCGGTATCCACAATCATCTCAAAACGCTGCCTACCATTAAAGGTAACTTCCACAATGGGAGTGCCACCAACTCGTCGTTTAATTGGTGCTATGAACACCAGATTATTATAGGCTGTAGTTTCCGCAGCCGGGAAAATCGGATCTGGAGGGGGTAGAGGTTGTACCTTGGCAACAGGAGTAGGAGTTGAATAACGTTGTATTTTGGGTTTTGTTTGGGGAACAGCCACAACTACCTGTTGATCAGGTGCTACGGGAGATGCTAACCTACTGGAGTTAGCTTTTTGTTTAGCTAATTTAATTTGACCCTGGTATTCAGCAATTTTTCTTTGAGCAAAAGGAAAATTAGGACTGTCTCGCCCCACCTGTTTCAAGAGAGCGATCGCATCCTCAAACCTACTCGCCACCAGATGCCAATCATCTGGAGATTGAGCAGATTTACTGATACTCACAGCACCAGTAGCTTTATCCAGTGCCAATTCTAATGGACTGGTTTGTGTACTTTGTTCTAATTTTGGTTTTGGTTTGGCTGATAATGACGCTGGTTGCTTCATTGGCGGCTGTATCGCTGCCAAATTACCAACAGGTATAGATGGTTGACTACCACCAACCCCCGTTGTCTGTTTGTTGTCACTACAGGCAACATTCAAAACCACCAGACTACCGGAAACAAAAATTAGGGCTGCGCGGGATAAAGAAGACTCAAGCATAGTTACTTTCAGGTTAACCGCCCTGGCTCTCTCCAAGTGTACCGCCCCACACAAAAATATGCTCCAGGCTTTATGATTTAATTGGTTATTTGATATTTAACCCAAGTTGCTAGTGATAACTGTTTTTGTATAGCATAATAAACGGTCTTTTGTAGGTGATTCATGATTGGTGACTGGGAAAGACTTTTACCAATTACCAATTACCAATTACCAATTACCAATTACCCATTCCCCATTACCCATTCCCCATTCCCCATTACCTATTATTTATGTCTTTATCTGATGCAATACCCGCTTTACTTGTCTTAGCAGATGGAACAGCTTATCATGGTTGGTCCTTCGGCGCTATGGGAACCACTGTCGGCGAAGTGGTGTTTAACACCGGCATGACTGGATATCAAGAAGTATTAACAGATCCCAGCTACACAGGGCAAATTGTTATTTTTACATATCCCGAATTAGGTAATACTGGCGTTAACCCCGAAGATGAGGAATCAATTAAACCTCATGTCAAAGGAGCGATCGCCCGCAATATCTGTCACAAACCTAGTAACTGGCGCTCTACCCAATCTTTACCAGATTACCTCAAACAGCACCACATCCCCGGTATTTTCGGTATCGACACCCGCGCCCTCACCCGCAAAATTCGGATGTATGGCGCTATGAATGGTGGTATTTCTACATCTATACTAGATGAATCTGAATTATTAGAACTGGTGCAAGCTGCTCCCAACATGACAGGATTAAATCTGGTGCGGGAAGTCACCACCCCAGAAGTTTATGAATGGTCCGAAGCTACGACAGAAGTTTGGGAATTTAACCCAGAATCTGTAGCTAAGATTGGGGAAAAGTTCACAGTCGTTGCTTTAGACTTTGGCGTAAAACGCAATATTTTGCGGCGGTTGGCTAGTTATGGCTGTCGCGTGATTGTTGTTCCTGCCAATACACCAGCAGCGGAAATTCTTAAATATAATCCAGATGGGATTTTCCTCTCCAACGGACCCGGTGATCCAGCAGCAGTCACAGAAGGCATTAGTACCGTTAAAGCACTGCTAGAAAGTCAAAAACCCATGTTTGGTATTTGTATGGGACACCAAATTTTAGGTCATGCTTTGGGCGCAGAAACCTTTAAGCTAAAATTTGGGCATCGTGGTTTAAATCAACCAGCGGGTTTACAACAAAGGGTAGAAATCACCAGCCAAAACCACAGTTTTGCTATTGATCCGGATTCATTACCATCAGCAGTGGTAGAGGTTAGTCATCTGAACTTAAACGATCGCACTGTTGCAGGGGTACGTCACAAGTCTCTACCAGTGTTTTCTGTACAGTATCACCCAGAAGCTAGTCCAGGACCCCACGATGCTGATTACTTATTTGAGCAATTTGTGCTAGAAATTCAAACAGCACGTCAAACAGCGATCGCTTAAGTTAATCAACAATAAAAATGGGTAATGGGTAATGGGTAATTGGTAATTGGTAATTGGTAATTGGTAATTGGTAATTGGGTTATTTATCTTTTTCCCAGTCACCAATCCCCAATCCCCAATCCCCAGTCACCAATCACCAATCACCAGTCACCAATCACCAGTCACCAGTCACCAACCTAGACAACATAAGTCAAAACCATCTATACTTGAGCGTTTACTTTCAGTCAAGAGGACGAGGAGGGAGTTATTGCTGAACCACTGAATCTAACCGTAAGCCTGAGAGGTACTCGCGAAGTCCGGGATAGCTGCCAGCTATTCCGCCTCACAGGTCTGTTAGATGCTTTTTCTGAACCTACATTTCGCAAGGTACTGTCTGGAAAGATTGATGAAGGTCCAAAGCACATAATTCTGGATCTCTCACAAATCGACTTTGTTGATAGCTCTGGTTTGGGTGCGCTGGTACAACTAGCCAAGCAAGCTCAAACCGCCGAAGGCACTTTCCAAATTGTCACCAATGCCCGCGTTACTCAAACGGTCAAGCTTGTTCGCTTAGAAAAGTTTCTCGCCCTACAAACTACAGTTGATGCGGCTCTAGAAAACATCAAGTCGTCTTGATTGCTTGACCACAAAAAATCAATTTAGCTATCCCGATGAGCAGTAGGAAGGTGAGGAAGTTAAAGAAAATATGAAGAATATATTAATTCTCCATCTTCCTCATCTTTCCCAACTCCTCAAAATAGCCACTAGACCTATATTTTCAGACTCACCAATCTCCCCAATCAGGAATTTATATAGTTTTAAGTAATATTTGTTAGTGTTGAATATGCTCGGTGTGCTATGATGGCATACTGCACAAAAAATAAATGTTCGTAAAGATAATCTTCCCAATATTTAGTAGGTCAAGGAATGATGAACAGGTGAATCCCCAGGAGGAAGAAGCAAAAAATGGAGGAGATGAAACTGTAATGCAGTATTCATCTGACATTCCAGCATTGTTGGTAAACACGACGCAATTACCCCAACCATTATCCCAGGCACAAGTACAACAAATTTCTCCTTCTGCCTTAGCTTACTTGGGGGATGCAATTTACGAACTATATGTTAGGATGTTTTTCCTGTGGCCACAGCAAAGGCCAGAAATTTACCATAGTTTGGTAGTAGCGCAGGTCAGAGCAGAAACACAAGCCCTACATTTGCGATCGCTGACTCCTAATTTAACGAGTAAAGAGTTAGAAATTGTCCGCCGAGGTCGTAATGCAGCCGCAGGCCGTCCCAAACGACTAAATCCCGAAATTTATCAACAGGCAACTAGTCTAGAAACTTTAGTTGGCTATCTATACCTCACCGATTACCCCCGTTTAACAGAATTGTTACAAAAACTCCATCTAGAGAAATAGTGAGTAGCTCAATCTCTTGATAGGAAAATCATTTGTAACGGTTCATAAAATTGAGGGAATGTCAATGCTCACCTATTTACTAAACTCAATAATCCCATGACTAACCAACCAAGAAAAATTAATCACGCTGGTGAAGCAAAACGCGGACAACCTATAAAAATCAAGGGTAAACGCGTTATTGCTAATCCTATTCGTACTCAAAGCAACGCAGAAGTTAAACCCATATCTCGCAAACCGCGTCCATCTCGTCAATCTTCCCAACCCTTACCAGAGAGCAAATCCACAGAAGACAGTGATCTCATCTACGGTCGTCATCCTGTATTAAGCGCATTAGAAAATCAGCGCAATCTCAATCGGATTTGGATTACTGCTCGTCTGCGTTATGATCCGCGATTTCATAATTTAATTCTCCAAGCTAAGGATAATGGTACAGTAATTGATGAAGTCGAACCTAAGCGTTTAGACCAAATCACTCAAGGAGCTAATCACCAAGGTATAGCAGCGCAAATTGCGCCTTATGCCTACATGGAATTAGATGATCTGATTACTCAAGCAAAATCAGTCACCGATCCAGTGATTGTTGTTGCTGATGGTATCACTGATCCTCACAATTTGGGGGCAATTATTCGCACAGCAGAAGCCATCGGCGCTCAAGGTTTAGTAATTCCTCAAAGAAGGGCTTCTGGAATCACCTCAACTGTGGTTAAGGTGGCCGCAGGTGCTTTAGAAAACTTTTCTGTAGCCAGAGTCGTTAACCTCAGCCGCGCTTTGGAACAACTTAAAGAAGCTGGTTTTTGGATTTACGGAACAGCAGCCTCTGGTAGCGAACCTGTACATACAGTAAAATTCAATGGACCTATCGTTTTAGTAATTGGTGCTGAAGGTGAAGGTCTGAGTATGTTGACACAACGATCTTGTGATGTTTTAGTCTCAATTCCCTTACAGGGTAAGACTCCTAGCCTAAATGCCTCAGTGGCAGCAGGGATGGCGCTTTATGAAATTTATCGCCAACGGTCGTTAAATACCCACTATCTTGATAAATTACATACATTTTCTTTGAAAAAATAAACCTAAAAGAGTATAAAGAAATGTAAAACTGAATCTATCTAACATATTCTTTAATACCCAGTATCACGTTTATAAATTGGTGAAAACCATGAAAACTATTTGGCATAACCTTAAGGAAGGGCTGATTAGCTTATCTAACGGTCTAGGCTTGGCTTGGTGGGTTGAAATTGTCACCCAGAATCCTCGTTGCACCTACTACTTTGGTCCATTTTTAAGCTCGGTGGAAGCGACATCTGCCAGTAAGGGCTATCTAGAAGATTTAGAAAACGAAGGAGCGCAAGGAATTATAGTCAATGTCAAGCGTTGTAAACCTTATGTTTTAACCATTGCTGAAGACCTGGGGGAAAGGATTGACCGTAAAGTAAAGCCTGCCTTTAGCGGTCAAGTGTAATACAAATCTATAGGCTGTCATCGTTCCTGAGTTAATTTTGAGTTAATTCTGGGAACGATGGGCAACAATAGGTGACTGGGGACTGGGGACTGGGGACACTTCGACAAGCTCAGTGCATCGCTGGGGACTGGGGACTGGGGACTGGGGACTGGGGACACTTCGACAAGCTCAGTGCATCGCTGGGGACTGGGGACTGGGTAATAAATTTTATAAGAAAATGGGCTGAAAACCCTTGAGGTTGAGTTTTGGAGGGTGGCGGAAAAGTTTTAGCTATTTTGACTTTCAAACCTACCTTCCGCACCCTAAACTGTCACACAACGAAGATTGACCGTTTGGGGATTTGAGATTGGCGAACTGCTTGCAGCAGCGCTTCGCTATCGCCACGTAAGATTATTTCATTTACCCGTCTTCCTTGTCTGGTAAAGGATACAGAGTTTCCAAATAAGAAATTAATTTTGCACAGGTACTTACCAATTACCAATTACCAATTACCAATTACCAATTACCAATTACCAACTACCAACTACCAATTACCAATTACCTCTGGATGTGCTGCTAACCAATGGTCAATATCCCAAAGTAACTGTTGGGGAATTTCCCAGGGGAAAAGGTGGGCGGTATTGGGGTAACATTGCCAATGAGAGTTTGTAAGGTGTTTTGCTGTTTCTAAGCTAGAATCAGCTGTAATGTGACGGTCTTCAGATCCAGCCAGTACCAAACTCGGACATGAGATTTTTTCCAAGTCTGAAAGTCGATTGTAACCTGCTTTAATGGCGCTATAAAGAGCGCGAGTAGCATAGCTAGAGGTTTGTAAATAAGCTTGTAGGGCTTCCCTGGCAATGTAACCGTAAGCGGTGGGTGTATGTTGTTGAATTAAATAACGAAAGAGCGATCGCTTGCCAAAAGTTTCAATATTCCAAGACCAACCAGGTTTAATATAGTTTAATATTCCCGCTACACCAGTATAAAGATTATCTTGCCAAGAGATAGGCGGATGATTGCCCCAAGGTCTAGCTGAGGTGGCGATTAAAATCATTCCTGTGACTCGCTGTGGTAAACGCAATGCTAATTCCATCGCCAAAATGCCACCCAGTGACCATCCCAATACAAGGCATTTTTCTATCTGAAAACGGTCTAGGAGAGCTTCTAAATCGTCCAAATGGTCTTGCATATCAAAATTGATATTGCAGCGGCTTTTACCGTATCCGCGCAAATCTGGGGCAATGGTTTGAAAACGTTTTGATAGATGATGAGTAAAAACAGAAAGACTACGGCCAGAACCAGGATGTCCGTGTAAACCGAGTATGGGAAATCCTTGACCTTGGATGTAAACGTTAAGAGGTAATTTATAATTCATAATTCATAATTCATAATTCATAATTCATAGGGAATAGGAAATGGGTAATTGGTAAAAGTCTTTCCCAGTCCCCAGTCCCCAGTCCCCAGTCACCAGTCCCCAGCGATGCACTGAGCTTGTCGAAGTGTCCCCAGTCCCCAGTCCCCAGTCACCAGTCACCAGTCCCCAGTCCCCAGTCCCCAGTCACCAGTCACCTGTTAGCTGTCACCTCTCTCCAAAATACTCTCAATTTCTGATAACTGAACAGGTCCAGTCACATTCTTGCTATTGATAATAAAAGAAGGTGTACCAGAAAGACCCAATTTATAAGCCATTTGTAAGTCTTGTTGAATTGCTTTATCTGCTAAATTGCGATCGCGTTTAAATTTTGCTAAGTCTAAATTGAGATTTTTCGCAATATCTAAATATAAACTTTCTCCCAGTTGTTTTTGATTCGTAAACAAAGCATCATGATATTGCCAAAATTTACCTTGTTGATATGCTGCCCAAGCTGCTTTAGCTGCTGGTAATGCTTGGTCATGAATTTGCACCAAAGGGAAATGTTTATAAACTAAGGTGAATTGATTAGGATATTTTGCTAATAAATCTTTGAGAGTTTTATTTGCTTCGGCACAATAGGGACATTCAAAATCAGAAAATTCAATTAATACAGTTTTTAATTGAGTCGAACCTGTGGTGGGAAAATCGCCTATGATAGCTTTAGTATTTGTTCTGAAATCTTGTAAAAATCCCTGTCTTGCTTGTTGAACTTTTTGTTGCTTTTCTTCCTGATATGCTTGCACACTTTCGATAATTGCTTTGGGATTTCGACGGATAATTTCTAATACTTGCTGTTCTAGTTTGGGGTCAATTTTCGTGTCAGCTTGGGCTGGAAGTGACCAGCTAATAGTCAAAAATATTAAGCTGGTAATTGCCAAAATGCGGAGTTTGTGAAAAATTTTCATCATGGTAATATCTTATGCGGATAGATAAACACTTTCTTAGATTACTAGATATTGGTGATAATGATAGCATGATACAAAAAAATTATTTTTGGTAATTTCGATGGGTATTTTTTAGGGTATAATATATTAAATTTATATCATCAGTAATGCACACAGATACAATATTTTACCAGATTTTTCTCACTTTCCATACTTTACTATTTGAACTTCTGGGAGAACCGACAGAAAAAGCAGAAGGTTACAAATTCACATCTGTAGAAGTGAAGGAAAAAGCCTTTAGATTTGATGGTATATTTATGCCAGATAGTGGAGAAAAACCGATTTATTTTGTGGAGGTGCAATTTCAACCAAAACAGGAATTTTACTGGGAATTTATTACAGAAATCAACATTTACCTCAATCAATATAAACCTCAGCAAGATTGGCAAGCGGTGGCTTTGTTTGCTAAACGTAGTTTAGATGTGGAAGTATTAACTAATTAGGGGTTGCTGAGAAAGTCTTTCCGTGAGGGCATAGGAGTCAGGAGTCAGGAGTCAGGAGTCAGGAGAAGATTTGAAAATTTCTTTGCCATCTCTTGAAATCCCAAAAAATGCACACTTTTTCCGGTATACCCTTCAAAACCCTTGCACTAATTTCTGTGTTTATCAGCCTCTAACCTTTGATATATCAAGGTTTTAGGTTTATTCAGCAAACCCTAATTACCAGCAAGAATTAGTCAATAGTGGTCGCATCAAACGGATTTATTTAGATGAAATATCATCAGGTTCAATTGGGATGGGGTTAATTGAATTAATTGTCAGTAAAGAAAACCAAGCCCCAGAATTAGTTAAGAATTTGATGCAAAGAACGCAAACCGAAATTACCAACAACTCAGAAAGAGAAGGTATTATAGAGTTATTGGAAACTGTGTTGTTGTCGAAGTTTTCGCAATTAACCCGTCAGGAGATAGAAGCGATGTTTTTAGTTAATGATATCAAACAAACAAGGGTATATCAAGAAGCAAAGCAGGAAGGTAGAGAAGTGGAAGCAACAAACTTACTGCTGCGTCAGTTATCTAAGAGGTTTGGAAAATTGACAGATAGTTATATCCAGAAAATCAGTAACCTGAAAATAGCACAATTAGAAGATTTAGGAGAAGCGTTATTAGATTTTCGGGATATCAACGATTTAGATGAATGGTTCAAATCTCATACATAATTATCAGCAATGCACACAGATACAATATTTTACCAAATCTTTCTCACTTTTCATACTCAGCCCCAGAATTAGTTAAGAATTTGATGCAAAGAACGCAAACCGAAATTACCAACAACTCAGAAAGAGAAGGTATTATAGAGTTATTGGAAACTGTGTTGTTGTCGAAGTTTTCGCAATTAACCCGTCAGGAGATAGAAGCGATGTTTTTAGTCAATGATATCAAACAAACAAGGGTATATCAAGAAGCAAAGCAGGAAGGTAGAGAAGAAGGTGAACAAGAGGGAGAGAAAAATTTACTACTGCGTCTGTTATCTAAGAGGTTTGGAAAATTGACAGATAGTTATATCCAGAAAATCAGTAACCTGAAAATAGCACAATTAGAAGACTTGGGAGAAGCGTTATTAGATTTTCGGGATATCAACGATTTAGATGAATGGTTGAAATCCCAAACCTAAATTTAAGCTGGTAAATTTGGGACTTTCAACAAGTCTAAACCTCTCTCAAATATCTCATCAATGGGCAACATTTCCCCAGAATTAGTCATAAATTTATGGTCTTTTGTTGCCCTGATTTTTGAACCATCATCTAAACAATATTCATATAATTCTTGCATTCCCCGATGATGCCATTGGGCAATAGGTTGAGTGTAAACATTACCATTGTTATCAACACTAAATACACTACACTCAATCTGCTTTTCCACAATTTCCCCAATAGGTAAAAAGCCATATTCTACAGTTAAAACCTCAGTTTCATAACTCAAACAATATTCGGCAAACTTCAACATATCCGCAAATAGTTTTTCAGCTACTTGGGGTTTTACACCGTTTTTTGCTGAACCATCTATAAAATTTTGCTTTTGTTTTTCCATCTCCGCTACTTTCTTTTTACCCATAGCGCGACGCAGTAAGTCAGCTTGTCCTAAAGAATAACCTGCCATATCTTGAGCAATTTTCATAATTTGCTCTTGATAAACCATAATTCCATAGGTTTCATTTAATATAGGTTGTAAAAGTTGCGATTCATAATCAATTGCTTCTCTACCATGTTTACGGTTAATAAACTTAGGAATTAATCCCGCATCTAATGGACCAGGTCTATATAAT
This sequence comes from Sphaerospermopsis sp. FACHB-1194, assembly GCF_014696235.1. NCBI lineage: Bacteria > Bacillati > Cyanobacteriota > Cyanophyceae > Nostocales > Aphanizomenonaceae > Sphaerospermopsis > Sphaerospermopsis sp. FACHB-1194. The sequence goes on from NZ_JACJPU010000024.1 coordinate 57,357, forward strand.
GCCAAAATAGAAGAAATATCTTCAATATTAGAAGGTTTCAAATCTCTCACGATTTGCTTCATTCCTGAAGATTCTAATTGAAAGATACCTTCTAAATCTCCAGATTCTAATAATGAATATGCTTGAGATACATCTTTAGGTAAAGTGCTATGTTCACCTTTAGCTAATATTTTCTGGGCTTTTCTTTCATCACGGGTAATGTCATCAGGATCAATATGATATCCTTTACTTTGTTGTATTAAATCAATGGTTTTTTGAATTAAGGTTAGGTTTCTTAAACCCAAAAAGTCCATTTTTAACAAACCCAGTGATTCTAAATCTTCCATAAAATACTGGGTAATTACTGAGCCGTCGTTATTACGTTGTAAGGGTACAATTTCATCTAATGGTTCTGCGGAAATAACCACACCTGCTGCATGAACACCAAAGGTTTTGTTAGTTCCTTCTATTCGCATGGCCATATCTATCCAGCGGCGAACATTCGGATCATTATCGTATTTTTCTTTAAATTCTGGTGCTGGTGTTTGATCAGAAACCATTACTTTCAATTTAGTTGGTTTACCCCGTACCACTGGGATCATTTTCGCCATTTTATCAGCTTCCCCATAGGGAATATCTAATACTCTGGCGACATCTTTTAATACTGCTTTGGATGTTAAACGGTTAAAAGTGATAATTTGGGCAACTCTATCTACACCATATTTTCTAGTCACATAATCAATTACTTCATCCCGTTTTTCAATACAGAAATCTGTATCAATATCAGGCATGGATTTCCGTTCTGGGTTCAAAAATCGCTCGAACAGTAAGCCATGATGCACGGGATCAATATTAGTAATTCGCATGGCATAAGCAACTAATGAACCAGCCGCAGAACCCCGACCAGGACCGACGGGAATATTATTATCTCGCGCAAATTTGATATAGTCCCACACTACTAAAAAGTAGGTAGAAAAACCCATTTGCTGAATCATTTTTAATTCATACTCTAATCTTTCTTTGTAGACTGGATCTACTTCGTTACGAGATTTGCGGTTTAATCTTTCTAACAGTCCTTGCCAAGCTACTTCTTCAGCGTAAGTATCAGGAGTGTGACCAGAAGGAATGGGAGGAGTAGGAATTTTCGGCTCATCCATGATATGGTAAGGCTCGACTTTATCCGCTACTTCAACTGTTGTCGCTATGGCTTCTTCTATGACATCATCGGGTAAATGATCACGAAATAGTAACTTCATTTCTGTGGCAGATTTTAAATATTCTGTGCCGCTATATCGCATCCGGTTATCATCAACAATTAGTTTACCGGTTTGAATACAAAGTAAAGCATCATGGGCTTCTACGTCAAAGCAAGAAATATAATGAGAATCGTTAGTAGCGACAAATTTAATGCCTAATTCACGGGCAATTTTCACAATTTCAACATTTACAATTCTGTCTTCTTGAGAACCGTGATCTTGAATTTCTAAATAAAAATCTTCGCCAAATACTTCTTTATACCATTTGGCAACTTTTCGGGCTGCATCTGGCCTACCACTGAGAATTGCTTGGGGAATTTCTCCTCCTAAACAAGCACTGGTGATAATCAAACCTTCTTTATATTGTTTGAGTAAATCTTTATTAATGCAAGGACGGGAAAAAATACCTTTACCTTGTACACCTTTAAGATTAGAAATTGTGGTGAGTTTAACTAGGTTTTTATAACCTTTGGTGTTTTTTGCTAAAACAACTTGATGATATTTAGGACGGCGTTCTTGTTTTTCAATATCACCGTTAATGATATACATTTCGTTGCCAATAATTGGCTTAATAGTCTTACTGCGGCAGATTTTGATGAGTTCAACTGCGCCATACATGACACCATGATCTGTGAGGGCGATCGCTTTCATTCCTAGTGCGATCGCCTGATCTACTAACTCTGGTAGTTGACTAGCACCGTCTAGCAAACTGTAGTCGCTGTGAATATGCAAAGGTACAAAAGACATAAGCAATTAATAGTGAATAATTAAACGGTTACAATGCAGCTATTTATACCAGACTTCAGGAGTCGTAGGGGCGAAGCATTCGGAAAATAACCTGTGATAAAAATTGATAATTTATCGCCCGAATGCTTCGCCCTTACAGGAAAATAACCTGTGATAAAAATTGATAATTTATCGCCCGAATGCTTCGCCCTTACAGGAAAATAACCTGTGATAAAAATTGATAATTTATCGCCCGAATGCTGATGCTTCCAGCACGCTTCGCGAACGCCCGTAAAGGAGTCAGGAGTCAGGAGTAAAACTGGCTTTGTATCTAGGTTTCAATTGAGATTCTGTGCCTCATTGATCTGCAATCTACTGTCATAGCAATTTAGCTTGATGACAAAAGCAAATATTTTACCTATTCCGCATAACAGCAAAAAGGCGACATCTGAGTAATACGTGAGTTTAGCACAGGAATCAGTTTCTTAATTCTCAGCGAATGGATGGAAAAAGCCTCGTGAGAACACGAGGCATAAACAGTTATCAGTTATCGCTTTTCAGTGTAACCTGTCATTTGTCACCTGTAAACTAAGACTGTTGAGGTCCTTTGGCATCGGAATGTTTAGCCAAACACCGTTCTAAAAGTTGAACCCTCCATATTAGCGCAAACTGACGAGGATTCCAGATAAATTTAGTATCACGACCAAATAAGGGCTGGTTCAAATAATCCCAAAGAGGAAATTTAATTTTTGTGTGTTCGAGAGCCATAGGTGGAACAAAATATTATAAAATTGCTTCAGGAGTAGTTGGCATTTTATTTAAAAAAATTATTTGATAAATAAATTTCCACTACTAATACCTTTATAATTCAAGAATAAACCAGTATTTTCCGAATGTCTTTGTGGCAATTGCGGAATTTAAGAAAACTTTATTTTTATTAATTTTAAGAAATTGTTAGTAAATCCTGACTTGGTTGTTGACAATAATTCTGGAAGGGTGGAAGACTGAAAAGAAAATTTTGATATGCCATAGACATTTGTCTAGCCACTTCATCAATATGAACGCAACTAGGACTAGTCCCTAAACCGGAAACAGCAACTATATTGATTGGCTTTTGTAAACAATTGTAGTAGAACTTATTATGTTGGCGGATAGCTAACAAAGTTGATCTCTCTTCAACTGCGTTAATAACACAACAATTTCATCCATTGCTTTTCTCACCACACTTGCAGGTTGTTCAGACTGATTTACCATAATACTAAAAACCAAAGTTTCATAATTAGGAACATTGACATATCCAGATAAAGAAACCACACCCATCATAGTACCTGTTTTTGCTTGGACAATTCCTTGAGCAGATGTATTCAGAAAACGATTTTTTAAAGTACCACTAACACCAGCAACAGGTAAAGAAGCACGAAATACTTCTGCTTGGGAAGATTTACTCATCACTTGCAAAAGTTGTACCAAAGCTTCTGGACTAATTAAATTTTTACGAGATAACCCAGAACCATCTACAATCTTATAGCTATTCGGTTCAATTCCTAATTCAGTTAACGTATTTTTTAAAGCTTGCAATCCTAAATCAGCAGTATTTTTATTTTTGGCTAATTGCTGTTTATCAGCTAAACTTCTGAGTAAGACTTCAGTATACAAATTATTACTATTGACATTTGTTTCTACTAATAATTCAGATAGCGGCGGAGATTCAACAGCGGCTATTTCTTGTTCATTATTACCACCATTATTAACAGATGTCCGGTTAACTTTTATTCCTGATTTTGTTAAAGTTAAACGGAAATTTTGCAAGAAATTTTGAGCAGGATCAAATACCGCTATAGCTGTAATATCTGGTTCTGAGTTTACAGGCAATTTTCCTGTGATTCTTAAAATCTGACCTTTTAAATCTCGGTAAACTTCCACATCACCCGGTTCATTTTCTGGAGTAGTAATTGCATTATTTTCAATCTGCCAATTATAAGCATCCAGAGGATTAGACCATTTAATTTTTAAAGGTTTTCCAATTTCTTGAGGCAAAAAAGTTATAACAGAAGTATTTTCATTAACAATTAAACTATTGACAGGTGCGCCATAATAAGATTGTACATCTTCCCATTGCCAACTAGGATGAACTACCTCACCTTGAAAATAACTATCATCAGCAATTAATTGATTAATTTCCCGAATACCTTTTTGATATAATTGCTTGGCTAATATTGTTAATTGCTCATTTTTAAAACTTGGATCTCCTCTACCAACAACCCGCAAAATACCTTCACTGTCTTGATAAACAGAGGTACGAATGCGAAAATTTGCCCCTAGTTTCTGCAATGCGGCTGCTGTTGTGAAAAGTTTAGTATTAGAAGCAGGAATAAAATATTTTTCTGGATCTCGACTGTAAAGAGTTTGTGGAGATGATAGGGGTTTGATTAAAATTCCCCAACGCATTCTCTTAAATATAGGACGATTAATTACAGCATCTATAGATGATTCTATTTGAACAGAACAAGTATATTTTGTGCTAGTTGCTGGTGCTGTTGGGGTTTGTGCTTGAGCTATGTGCTGGTTAACATTAATTTGAACACCGATAAATAACAGCATCAAGCTAATAGATATTTTTTTGTGAATCATTTTATTTTGGCTAAATGTAATCCTAATGTTGTAACTTACAGCAGATTGCAGATCAATGAGGCACAGAATCTCAATTGAAACCTATACACAAAGCCTGTTTTACTCCTGACTCCTGACTCCTGTACGGGCGTTCGCGAAGCGTGCTGGAAGCATCAGCATTCGGGCGATAAATTATCAATTTTTATCACAGGTTATTTTCCGAATGCTTCGCCCCTACTTCGCCCCTACGACTCCTGAATTCTGCTGTACTTTGCGTAGCTGAATTACTACTTAAAAAGCCCATGATCGCCTAAAATTTGCTACTCATGAGCTAAATTAACTTATTTATGTGAAAACTGCAAACTAAAGAGCTAAATGACCTAATTCTTGGAAAAGAGGGGGATATTCAAAAAACAAACCAATAATTATTCTTCTTCCTCCTCTTCTTCTTCATATTCTTCAAAAATTTCGTCTATCAGTTCTTCTGCTCGCTCATCGGAAATTTTTAATGCTTCCTGAAGTTCAAAGAGATAATCTTCTTCTGATTCGGGTATGTCTTCTTCCATTCCCAGGATCAAAATAGCTGTGATATAGGCAGTTTCACGATAACTCTTTTTTGTTAAGGATGCGATCGCACTAGGAATTAAATTCTCTACTTTTTCTTCCTCTATCAAGGTGTTGACTTTTGCTGTTAACTTATCAAAGTCTTCCTCAGAGTAACTTGCAAACAGTTCAATACCTTCTAACATTTCTGGTAAGGGGTATTCTTCGGGGGTAATAATACCTTCATCCTCACCAGAAGCGGAAAAAAGTCCGATAATGGCGATCGCTACTTCTGGTTCGAGTTTAACTGGAGTTTTGATTTTGCTTTTAACCAACTCACTTTTAGACATGATGATCCTTTTGACAGACTATTATTTAGATTCCCAAATCATTGCATAAAATCACAGAGACTGTTACTTTTTTTCATACATTTGCACACAGAAGTTATGTTTTTAACATCAAAAAGATTTTAGCTAAACTCAAAAGCTATATCCCAATCTAGAAGGTGATTTTCACACAATATCCCCGACTTCTTGCAGAAATCAGGGATCTGATTCTGATTATATGACTTACAACTTATTCCCACACTCAGCACAGAAATTATGACTGGGTGGGTTTTTTGTACCACAATGGTTGCAGTAAACTGGCTCAACTGCGGTTTTTGGTGCTGGCTTCGGTAAACCAAACATCTGGGCGTTACTCTTACCAGGCGCTACCATTGGATAGCAGTTTTCATCCTTAGTAACACGCACATCTACCACTACAGGTCCATTGTGTGCCAGTATTTCCGCGATTTTATCTGCTAACTCTTCTCTGGTATTAATCACCATACCTTTAATACCATAAGCCTGTGCCAAAAGTTCAATATCTGGCATCCCTACTTCCATGTTAGAGCAGGAATAACGCTCACCGTAAAAGGCTTGTTGCCACTGGCGCACCATTCCCTGCCAACCATTATTTAAAATTACGGTCTTGACATTTATACCATATTGTGCTAAAGTCCCCAATTCCTGTAAACACATTTGGAAACTAGCATCACCACTGATACAGATTACCTCTTCATCAGGGAAAGCTACCTTTGCACCCATCGCCGCAGGTACACCAAAACCCATTGTTCCTAAACCTGCACTAGAGATCCAGCGTCTTGGACCATTCTTCAAAAATTGGGCTGCCCACATTTGATGTTGTCCCACATCAGTAGTATAAAAAGCGTTGGGTGCTTGACGACCAACTTCCACAATTACCTCTTGGGGAGAAATACTATCAGCATGATGAGGTACAACCAAAGGATAATCCTGTTTCCACTGGTTGATTAAATTCAACCATTCTTGATTTTGGTTGGGTGTTGCTTTGCCGTTTGCGTCTTGACAGCGCCGTAATAAATCTTTTAAAACGTTTTTGACATCACCAACAATAGGCACATCAGGAACACGGTTTTTACCTACTTCTGCTGGATCAATGTCAATGTGAATAACTTTAGCGTGGGAGGCAAACTCATCTAATTTACCTGTTACCCGGTCATCAAATCTTGCACCAACACAAATCAGTAAATCACAATCTGTCACCGCAAAGTTAGCGTAAGCTGTTCCGTGCATTCCCAACATTCCCACAGATAGGGGATGATGTTCATCAAATGCACCGATACCCATTAAGGTTGTGGTGACAGGGATATTAAATAATTCTGCTAATTGTTTAACTTCTTCGTGAGCATTAGCCGCGATCGCACCCCCACCGACATACAATAAAGGACGACGACTTTCACGAATTAACTGGATAGCTGCGTTAACTTGTCTGGGGTTGCCTTTAACTGTGGGACGATATCCTGGTAATTTAACTGAACCTGGTTCTACAGGCACATAATCAAATTCTTCTAAAGCCACATCTTTAGGAACATCTATCAAAACAGGTCCAGGTCTACCCGTACTGGCAATGTGGAACGCTTCCGCCACAATTCGCGCCATATCTTTAGGATCACGCACTACATAAGAATGCTTAACAATGGGTAAAGTAATACCGTAAATATCTGTCTCCTGGAAAGCATCAGTACCAATTGCTGCCCGTGGTACTTGTCCAGTGACAATAATCATGGGAATAGAATCCATGTAAGCAGTCGCAATACCCGTTACCAGGTTAGTTGCTCCTGGACCGGAAGTACCAAAACATACTCCTACCTTGCCAGTTGCACGGGCATAACCATCAGCAGCATGGGAAGCACCTTGTTCGTGTCTGACAAGAATGTGTTTAATTGTACCAGTTTCCTCTACTTTGTAAAGGTCATCATAAATCGGTAGAATTGCTCCACCGGGATAACCAAAAATGTACTCAACACCATGACGCAGCAGACTATCTAACAAAGCAAAACCGCCAGTTGCCCGTTTTGGAGTTACAGGGGTAGATTTAGAGACAGCAGACTGTTTCTGATTTTCCGATTGTGGGAGACTGATTTGAGAAGACGATGGCACGGTTAACCTCAAAATATAACTAAAAGTTAAGCCTTAGATTTTGTATTTAGAATTTCAGGGTAATCCAATTCTACACCCAAAATAAAAACCACTTTTAATTGAGTGGCTTTTTTAAATTTTTAATACATTATTACTAATTCATCAAATACCTAATTTGGATTTGCTTTAGAAAAGCGGGGAAGTCAGAGTATCTGAGTATTGGTATTTGTGATGCCAGATTACTTTACAATTTGTAAACATCTGAAAATCTGCATCACTACTATGGTACAGTCCAGCTAACGGTTCTGATGGGGAACAGCCATCAGAGGTAACGGGGAAAGCCTGGTGTAAATCCAGCACTGTCCCGCAGCTGTAATGAAGTTAACACTTCAAAGTCAGAATGCCCGCCGCCATGATAACCTACTTCCATCTGCGAGGTACAGATGAATAACACAATTAAAACTCTCTTCATCAAAAATTATCACTGTCTCATAGAGTCAAATATAGGTGGTACCATAGACATTTCTATGATATTGTAAAATTTTCCCTACATATATCAATAGCTATTTAGAAGGTGATAGATACAAACCTGAAAACCGGATTGTATCCTCAGTTTCATCTTTACATATTTGCATGATTCCTTGTCCTAGCCAAATTTAAGCTTGCAGTGTAAGTAAGGCTATTCGTCATTTCAATCTGCAATACATAAAAATTAATGCAAAAAAAACAACATACTTTATTAGTCTGTACAACCTGCGCTAGTGTGTGGAAAGACGGTAAACAGATAGGTGAAGGTGGCGGACAGCAGCTATTACAACAACTTCAACAACTCGCACAAACTTGGGAACTGCACTCTAAATTCTCCATTCAGGGAGTCCAATGTATGAGAGCTTGCAACCATGCTTGCGTTATCGCTTTGCAAGGAGAAGAGAAATTTACCTATCTTTTCGGTAACTTAGCAGTTGATGATAGTGTATCTGCCATACTGCTATGTGCCACCCAATACTACACTAGCCCCAAGGGTTTACTACCTTGGTCAGAACGTCCAGAAGCTTTAAAAACAGGCATATTAGCCAAAATACCACCCCTCAGTAAATGGGCAAAACTCACCCAAAATTCCTGTTAATTAAAGTTCGTAGTGAGGACTTTAGTCCTCCAGACAAACCCAGAAACTAGCTTGAAACTAGCTTGCAAAACTTACCCTAACTGTGATAATAATAATCATTACCAAAATTTACAGGCTAAAAACTTTTGTGCAGACCACCAGTATTTATTTATTCAGGGACCTAACTACCAATGCGTACTCAGCTTATTATCAGGTGGGGAACTCAAATACTGATTTCTAGTTTGACCATTACATCCGGGATATTAGGGAAAAATTACCCCAGCATAGCCACAGAAGTTACACCAAAATCTGAAAATTCCGCCCAAGACTTACAACCAATTGCACAAACAGAGGAAAAAGAACCGGATATAGAAATCACAGTGATTGATAGTATTCTTAACGAACCAGTATTTTCACCCTTTCGTCGAGAAGGAACAGTCAAAGATTCTACTCGTCCGGTTTACGTCATCACTGGGGAAGAAATGGAAGCGCAAGGTGCAAGAACAGTCAAAGAAGCACTGCGATTTTTACCGGGTATTTTGGGTGATGGAACTGTAGGAACAGAAGTCAACGCTTTAAGTGGTCAATTTATTCGCGGTTCTAACACCGGTCAAGTTTTAATATTATTGGATGGAAGACCAATTAATAATTTAGGTGGTGGAGGTTTCGACCTTTCAGAATTTACCAGTAATAATATTGAAAGAGTTGAAGTCTTACCCGGAGGTGGTTCAACCCTCTATGGTTCAGACGCAATTGGTGGAGTAATTAACATTGTTACCCGTCGTCCTACAGATAAAATTACCACCACAACGAAAGTTAACATTGGGTCTTATGGACTCAACCAACAAAGCATTCAAAATAGCGGGAAATCTGGTGATATTTCTTGGGTAGTTGGTTACAACCGTACCCAAGCACAAAATAATTATCCCTTTAGCATTCCTGAAGCTAACTTTGAAGGGACAAGAAAAAATAATGACGCACTATTCAACAACTTTAATCTCAAATTAGAAGCTAATTTAGACAAACGTAATACCTTAGCTTTATCAACTTTATACTTAGGGAAAGAACAGGGATCACCCGGAGGTGTACCCATTCCTGTACCCCAATTTGGACAGGGATTTTTTAACTCTCTCACCGAGAATAACCGAAAATACACAGACCAAGTTCTCACTGATTTAACCTGGAACTCTAAATTAGGAAAGGGAGATGATTCACTATTAAAAGCGAGAATTTACGCCGATTTTCTCAACACTCGCTTTGATAATCGTAGTGGTGCAATTACATCTCAAAATCGCTTTGATACCAAACAAGATTCCTATGGTATTCAAGTTACCCATAATTGGAATCTGTCTAAAAATCAAACCTTAGTTTATGGCTTTGATTATCGTAATACTAATGTCCGCAACACTTCCTTTAATTACGGGACAAATATTTTACGAGTAAATTATGATGATGGTATCACTCAAGGGGCGATATTTAGTAGATATGACATTCAGTTTTCTCCTAGTTTAAACGTCAATTTAGGAGTGCGTCAAGACTTTAGTAGTTTAGTTAATGGTTCATTTACATCTCCATCTGTAGGTGCAAAATTCGCAGTTTCTGATTCCACTACCCTGAGAGCTAACTATATCAGAAACTTCCGCGCCCCCACAATTGCCAATTTATTTAATAATAATCCTACTAACATTGGTAATCCTGATTTAAAACCAGAAAAAGGTGATAGTTTTGATGTGGGAATTGACCAAAAAATAGGCAATATCGGCTTACTGCGGTTGACATTTTTTAGCAACCGTGTTTCTGATACCATTGCCTTTAGAAGACTCACTCCACCAGTAAATGGGAATACGGGAACTTGGGAAAATATTGGTTTAGTCCAAACTCAAGGAATTGAAGCATCTCTGAATTTACAACTAGCAAGAAATATCTATGGTTTTGTGAATTATACAGCCAATGACCCACGTATTTTAAAAAGCGGTAATCCCGCAGAGGTTGACAAAGAATTACGTTTTGCAGGTGCAGATAAGTTAAATTTTGGTGTGTCTTATGAAAATCCCCAAGGTTGGTATTTTGGTTTGTTAATGAATTCTTTAAACGGATATCCAACCAATAATACAAATACAGAATTTTTGCCGGGATATACCACTTTTGATATGAAGATGCGTGTGCCAATTAATGATAGGCTAGTATTGACTGGTAGCTTGGATAATTTGTTTAATCAGCGTTATCAGTTATTCCCTGGTTTCCCTGATGGGGGTAGGGTATTTCAATTGGGTTTGAGTTCTAGTTTTTAAGATTAATTTTGTCACCGATTCAAAGGAGATTTACCAATGAATGAGTTTAATTCTTGGGTACAACCAGTTAATAAAATAGAAACAGAAAATTTATCTACGGGTGGATATGTTGAGTATGAATATTTTGATTGTGGGAGTGATGTTTTAGCATCGTTAATGTATACTTTATTTGAGCAAAATTGGCAGCAGGTGGGAATTGCCCATATTGTTCAAGGTAGTGTTTTAGAGTTGGAATTTAATGCACCTCCAAAACTATGTATTCTCTATGATGGATATTTGACAGTGGCCGCTGAAGGGTGGCATTTACATTTGTGTATTGATACTAATTTCGGTGGACCTTTATGTAAAACTCCTGTGGAAGTGAGGAAGCAGCGTCTAGTTTCTCGTGCAGCTTTTTATCGGCGGTTTAATCCAGAAGGAAATCCTAGAAGTTGGGGGATTCAATTTTGGAATGGTGCGAATGAACAATTGATGACGATTTTATTACCTAATCCTTTGGTAGATGGGGAAAATTTATTACCAGAAGGAAAACCAAATTTAGAAAAGTTAGCTTTGTATCAAGATTTGAGAGATATTTATGTGTTAGGAATTAAACCAATTCCCTTTAATAAAAATCCTCTCAAACATTCCTATATTTCAGTTTGTACTTCTACTCGCTGTCTTCCTTCTCGCAAATGGCAACCTACATTTGAGGCGTTAAAATCAGCAGTGGAAAATGCAGGTTTAGATATAGAAGTAAGAACATCTGGTTGTTTAGAAGTTTGTCAATTAGGACCTGTGGTTTTCTATTCTAATGATAGAACTTGGTACACTCGCGTTAATCCTAATGTGGCAGAAAATATTGTCAATGAACATTTAGTCAAGGGTAATAAGGTGGCTGAAAACTTATATCCACCGGAAAAAGTATAAGCTACTCCCCATTAATTTTTCTGTAAAAATATGCTCGTAGTAAGGGCTTTAGCCCTGCTTCAGTGAAACCCAACATTAGCAAAAAATACCAAAGCTTGGCGTTGGGTTTCGTTCCATTGCTTCGCAACGCGAACAACCCAACCTACAAAATCTCACTATTTAACAAATATTTAGCAAGAATGAAATTTTCAAAACTTCCTTACTCAAAACTAATCATTTTTTTATGTCAATTTTGCCTTATAGCCACATTTATTATTGCCTGTCATAGTACAAAAAATCCTATAACTCAAAATCATATAAATAACAACACAACCAATAACACCTGTATTCAAAATCATAACCCTAATCAAGATTATTTCCCCACCAAATCTAAAATTAACTATGCTACAGGTTTTACAGTTGAATATCATAATCATTACAAAGTTGTGACGATTAAAAATCCCTGGCAAAATGCTAAAACTCAGTTTCAATATGTTTTAGTTCAGTGTGGAACTCCCACACCTTCAGGATTTAATCAAGCACAAATTATTACAGTTCCTGTTAATTCTGTCGTGGCTTTATCTACAACTCATTTACCTCATTTGGATAAATTAGGATTGGTGGATAAATTAATAGGTATTAGTAATACAAAACAAGTGAATACTCCGGCTGTAGTTCAGAGAATAAAAGCGGGAAAAGTTACCCAAGTAGGTAATAATTCTAATGTGGATATAGAAAAGTTGTTAGCATTAAATCCTGATTTGGTCACAACTTTTGGTACAGGAAATTCCCAAACAGATAGTTACGGTAAACTTACGGAAGCTGGTTTGAAAGTGGGGATAAATGCTGAATATATGGAAGATACGCCATTGGGAAGAAGCGAATGGTTAAAATTTACGGCTTTATTTTTTAATCAAGAAGAAAAAGCTGAAAAGATATTTCAAGAAATAGCAGATAAATATACAAAAATAGCCCAAAAAGCTCAATCTGTAAAAAATCGACCGACGGTATTTGTTGGCTTTAATTTTAAAGGTACTTGGTTTATGTCTGGTGGTAAAAGTTATGTTGCTAAATATCTGAATGATGCAGGAGGTAATTATCTGTGGAGTAATGATAAATCTAATGGTAGTTTACCACTTTCTTTTGAAGTAGTTTTAGAACGTGCAGCTAAAGCTGATTATTGGTTAAATTCTCGCCAAGTTTGGCAGAGTTTAAAAGATGTTGTAGCTGAAGATAGTCGTTATGGTGATTTTCAAGCTGTAAAAACTGGAAATATTTATAATAATAATGCCCGTGTCAACGTAGATGGTGGTAATGATTATTGGGAAGGAGGAATTAGTAACCCCGATATTGTACTGGCAGATTTAATCAAAATTTTGCATCCAGAATTGTTACCGGAACATCAACTGTTTTATTACCGCAATTTGCCAAAATAATGTTTATGAAATCTGTGAAAAAACATTTTAATCCTCACTTATTCATTCCAGATAATATTTCCCTTAGAAGTTTATGTTTTGGGATATTAATTGTAGCTTTGCTATTAATATTTCTCTTAGATTTAGCTTTGGGTTCAGTTTCGATTCCTGTTGATGAAGTGGTAAATATTTTACTAGGAAAACAACCAGAAAAGATAACTCATAGCAATATAATTCTCAAATTTAGATTACCGAAAGCTTTAACTGCAACCTTAGCGGGTGCTGCTTTAGGTGTGAGTGGTTTACAAATGCAAACATTATTTAAAAATCCTTTAGCTGGACCTTTTGTATTAGGAATTAGTTCTGGTGCGAGTTTAGGAGTGGCGTTGGTGGTGTTAACTGCAAGTGTGACTGCACCAACTTTATTAAATAATTTGGGAATCATTGCTGATTTTGGATTAGTGATAGCTGCTAGTGTGGGTGCGGGTTCGGTTTTAGGTGTGATGTTGGTTGTTTCTCGTCGGGTGCAAGATACAATGACGCTGCTAATTTTAGGTTTATTATTTGGTTATGCTACTGGTGGAATTGTGAGTATTTTATTGCAATTTAGCACTAGAGAACGGATTCAAAGTTATATTATGTGGACTTTTGGTAGTTTTGCTGGTGTGACTTGGAAACAATTAATTGTGTTAATTCCGGTGATACTTTTAAGTTTATTAATAGCGTTGTTGCAATCAAAATCTCTGAATGCACTTTTGTTAGGTGAATCCTATGCCAGAAGTGTAGGTTTAACGGTAGAAAAAACTAGATTTTCTATTATTATCAGTGCTTCTATTTTAGCAGGTGGAATTACAGCTTTTTGTGGTCCTATCGCATTTTTGGGTGTGGCTATTCCTCATTTATGTCGGAGTTTGTTTAATACTTCTGACCATCGAATTTTAATTCCCAGTGTGATAATTTTAGGGGCAATTTTAGCTTTAATAGCAGATTTGTTTTCTCAATTAGCAGTAAGTCAAATGGTTTTACCTTTAAATGCAATTACGGCTTTAATTGGTACTCCTGTTGTGACTTGGGTAATTTTAAAGCGTAATTCCCGCAAGTCTTTTCCATCCTAATTACTACTCGATTTTTTATAAATCAGAAAGTTACTTACCTATTCCCTATTCCCTGTTCCCTGTTCCCTGTTCCCTGTTCCCTAACTCAACAAATATGAGTAATGCAATTTTGACAACCCACAATTTGACTATTGGTTATCAAACATCCCGAAAAAATTTTCGGTGTGTAGCAGAGAATATTTCTGTATCTTTGCAAGCTGGGGAATTGGTGTGTTTATTGGGTCCCAATGGTGCAGGTAAATCTACATTATTGCGATCGCTTGCCGGAATGCAACCACCTGTAGCCGGTGAAGTCCGACTTTTAGATGATAATATCTACAATTTAGCACCCCAAGATTTAGCGAAACGGTTGAGTTTAGTTCTCACAGAAAAAGTTGATGGAGGGATGCTATCTGCTTATAATTTAGTAACTTTAGGACGACATCCTTATACTGACTGGTGGGGAAATTTGACTGCTGAGGATGAAGCAATAGTCCATTGGGCGATAAAATCTGTAGGTGCATTAAATTTAGTCTCCCGTCAAGTTAGCGAACTCAGTGATGGTGAACGACAAAAAATTATGATTGCCCGCGCTTTAGCGCAGTCTCCTATAGTCATGTTGCTAGATGAACCAACAGCATTTTTAGACTTACCCCGGCGAGTAGAAATTATGCAATTGTTGCGTAATTTAGCCAGGGAAACTAAACAAGCAATTCTCCTTTCTACCCATGATTTAGACTTAGCTTTGCGTCTAGCCGATCAAATTTGGCTATTAAATTCTCATGGGATTTTACAGGTAGGCGCACCAGAAGATTTAGTATTAAGTGGTGCATTTGCTAATACTTTCAACAGTGAAGGTGTGGAATTTGATATTTTTTCTGGTGAGTTTAATTTGCATACACCATTTAAAGGAGAAATTCAAGTTATGGGTGAGGGTATAGCTACTATATGGACTATTCGTGCTTTACAAAGAGTAGGTTTTCAGGTGAAACAAACTGAAAAATTTTCTTTTAATCAAAATGCTGCAAAAACACAATTAGTAGTAGAAGTTATATCAAAATCTCAAGAGAAATTTTGGCAAACCCAAGTCATAAATAATCATCCAGATGTGTATGTTCATAATTCACTATATGCAATGATTGATTTTTTAAATCAGAATGTCATTTCACTAGACAATTAAGGCTTGAGATATTTACCTGGTAGCTTATCAACATACATAAAGGATGATTGTTACCCAATTTTTAGATCAAATCTTGCAAGACTTTGCGGGTATTTTGCCAAGTCCAGAAACCAATCAATACTACAGTGATACTCATACCAAAAAGAACTGTTGCCAAGCCAAAAGCATTAACCAGCTTGGTTGTAATCAATAAAGGTGCAGACAGAGCAATATTAATGGCATGATTTTGAAAGCCAAATACCTTACCGTGCATTGCTGGGGGTGTGTGCTGTTGAATTAAGGTTTGCATTGGCACGTTAATTAATGCTGCACCTAAGCCCAAGAACACACAAAGTCCCAACACTAAAAATAAATTATGAGTAACAATAAACATTCCCAGTGCCAAGGACATAAACATAAAACCAATTAACGGCAAGGGTTTATGATGCAGTTTATGGCCAAAATGTCCCAAAATTCCTGCGCCTAAAACCATTCCCACACCGGCAGCAGCAACAAAGAAGCTAAAATCAGTTTGTTCTAGGTTCAATCTAGCAGCTAATCTAATAGATAATTCCAATAATGCCGCAAACACGCAATACAAAGCGACAATTTGCAACATCGCATTCCAGACCAAGCGGTTTTGTTTGAGATACGAAAAGCCTTGTAAAAATTCGGTGATAGGATTAGCTACGGATGTTTGTCTATGTTCTTTAAACTGAATCGGTAACATGATGATAGCTGATAACAGGTAGAAACCTCCTACTAAAAATTCTTTACCAAATTCAAAGTTGAGATACTCCGCCCAGTCTAAAATTGGCTTTCCCACAGCATAACCAACTATCAATGCTCCCATCATGGTGCTGCTAAATAAAGCATTAGCGGCCATTAAATTCTCTCGTTGCACCATTAGGGGAATAGTAGCTTGTTCCGCTGGGGCAAAAAACTGAGTTACCGAGGAGATACCAAAATTCAGTGCTAACAATATTCCTAACTGCCTGGGCAAGAAAGCTATACTTAATGTCAACAAGCCCCGCACGACATCAGAACCCACCATAATTAGCTTTTTGGGCATCCTATCAACAATCACACCACCAGCAGAACCGAAAAAAATCGCTGGTAGGGTAAAAGCCATATACATATAAAAGCGCCCTGTGCCTTCTGCTAAATTGGCAGGTAAGTATTTTTTCTCCAACAAATCAATCATTAAAATCAATAAAACCTTATCTGCTAACTGGGAAATGAGTTGCCCGATCCACAGGAGCATAAAATTACGGTTTTTTAGCAGTGCGCCAAAGCCGCTATTAACAGCAGTCGGTTCAGTGGGAAACATCACAAATTGGGAATTGGGAATTGGGAATTGGGAATTGGGAATTGGGAATTGGGAATTGGGAATTGGGAATTGGGAATTGGGAATTGGGAATTGGGAATTGGGAATTGGGAATTGGGAATTGGGAATTGGGAATTGGGAATTGGGAATTGGGAATTGGGAATAAATAATTATCTATTCACTGTCACCTGTCACCAGTCACCAGTCACCAGTCACCAGTCACCAGTCCCCAGTCACCAGTCCCCAGTCACCAGTCCCCAGTCACCAGTCCCCAGTCACCAGTCCCCAGTCACCAGTCCCCAGTCACCAGTCCCCAGTCCCCAGTCACCAGTCCCCAGTCACCAGTCACCAGTCCCCAGTCACCAGTCCCTAGTCCCCAGTCACCAGTCCCCAGTCCCCAGTCACCAGTCCCCAGTCCCCAGTCCCCTGTTATTCATAACTTTTTAACAATATATGCAAAAATTCAGCCGTATTTAGGGATTTTTGGGAGTGAGAAAACCGAATTGATGGATCTGTCCAGTTACCTTGTACCTTGTGGGGCGATCGCCACATTGATAAATGATCAACTGGTGGATCGGCATAAAAATTATCTTCCCCAATACCTAAAATAGCAGAACTCCAATGGGTAAAATAATCATGACTCAGGCGATGTATGGGAAAATTTCCCCATAATGGCACGCCCCAGCCATCTATAGCTATTAATGCTTTCACATTACCACCTTGAAGTTGCCATGTTGTAGCCGCCGCGATCGCACCTACTACACCAGCACTAAAACCAATGAATATAACAGGTGATTCTAGCTTATTACTCAGGCGATCGCGCAAAAACAGTAAAATATGAAGTGCTGATAAAGTGAAAATCCCCTCTCCCGGAAAAACCAGTATATTTAATAACTGCTGATCACCTCTCTCTACATTGGGGTTAAACAAGCTGCTGACAAAGCTTTGCGTTAATTCTATTTCATGAATACCTGGACAAATAATAATATTCATTAGCTTTTATGGTTAAAGATCAACAACCTATGGCATTTGCTCGGTTAATTGTAAGTTAATTGTTAATTTTTACTGGTTAATTGTAAATTTTTCATGATCAGATGTATATTTTTATGTTCACATCTATCCTATCCCCCTGGATGGGATAATAATTAACTAATATGGCGAATTATAGGGTTACACCCTGTGAGGATGTCGCCATTTCGCTTATATTGAGGGAATTATTGTGGTTGCAACTCCAGAAAAAATGCAACATACTCACGAGCATCTACCAGGCCATGATCGCATAGCTGTACTGCTCATGGGTTATGGTGAAGTCGAGAGCTATGAAGATTTTGCCAATTATAATGAACAAGCTTTAAATCTACTTACTGCCAAATTTGCACCAGTACCAACTTGGATTTATCCCACTTTAGCCAAGATTTTAGCTATATTTGATCGTCATGAATGGGGACATACCCATCATGATTTTATCTCACCCCATAATGCCATTTTTGAACAGCAACGGGCAGGAATTGAACACGAATTACAACATAAATGGGGCGGTGGTGTTCAAGTTTTCAAAGCTTTTAACTTTTGCGCTCCTTTTTTACCGCAACAAGTTTTAGCAGAAATCAAAAATCAAGGCTTTGAAAAAATATTGATCTATCCTTTGTTAGTGGTAGATTCTATTTTTACCAGTGGTATTGCTATTGAACAAGTTAATAATGCTTTGGCTGAATTGGCTGATGGTGATGAACATTGGGTGAAAGGAATGCGTTATATTCCTTCTTTCTACAATGAGCCGGAATATATCAATTTAATGGCGCAAATAGTAGAAGAGAAAATCAATTCTGACTTAGCCGATGCCTATTTACCATCACAAATTGGTATTGTGTTGATGAATCATGGATGTCCACACAAAGCCAAAGGTTTTACATCAGGAATTGATGAAAGTCAAGCACTTTACGAATTAGTGAGAGAGAAATTAATTCACCGTTATCCTTTAATTTCTGTTGGTTGGTTAAACCACGATACACCATTAATTGAATGGACTCAACCCAATGCCACTCAAGCAGCTAACAATCTGATTCAATTAGGTGCAAAAGTGGTAATGTTTATGCCCATAGGTTTTGCCACAGAAAACCATGAAACCTTGTTAGATGTACATCACATTATTCATGATTTAGAAAAACAGCATTCTGGTGTGGATTATTTACAAATGGCTTGTGTAAATGATGATCCCCGCTTTTTGGATATGGCTGCGGAATGGGCTAATGTTCACATTCAAGAATTAATGGCAGCAGAAGGTAAGGAAGTTAATGTACATTTAGCTATACATCATCATCACCATCATTAGGTGACAGGTGACAGGTGACAGGTGACAGATAAAGAATCACTTCTTGTCTGTTACCTTTTGTCTTGTTGATTTGAACTAAGCTGTTACACAGCTAAATTGTATAATCCTAATATTCTGAACTCTTGTTTAACAGGCAAGATGCCTGTTCCACTTATACAAATTAAATGCACAACAGCTTAGAAATTATTGGCTAGTAGCTGTAGTGACAAATTGTAGTTACAATAAAGTAAAGATAGTTTTTATTGGGTGATGGAGTTTGAATGGGATGAAGCCAAGCGTCTGGCCAACATTCGCAAGCACGGTATTGATTTTATCGACGTTTCAGCCGTGTTTGATGGAGATACAGTAACCGTAGAAGATGACCGTTACGACTACGGAGAGCAGCGATTTGTGACATTTGGTTTGTTACAAGGAAGAGTAATTGCTGTTGTCCACACAGAACGAAGTGATTGCACACGAATTATTTCCGCACGAAAGGCAACCAAGTATGAACAACGAACATATTTCGAGCAAATCTCAAACTGATTGGCAACGTTTCGATGCAATGACTGACGAAGATATTGACTTGTCAGACTGCCCAGAAATTACACCTGAATTATTTGCTAAAGCAGTGGTGAAAAAGGGTTTACCTGTCGCCAAAAATAAAGCTCAAGTAACATTACGTATTGATAGCGATGTATTGGAGTGGTTTAAGTCTCAAGGACGGGGTTATCAAACTCAAATCAATGCTTTATTAAGAGCATATATGGAGGCACATCAGTAAGTTTTAAATCCTATTTTTCCTCGTCTGCGTTAATTCTGAATTTTAAATATTGGTTGAGGATAAATAAGTGTTGATGAATCATCTTTATTATTCATCCCAAAATAAATTTAACCTAATCTTATCTAAACAAGTGTAATAATGAAAGCAATTAAAGTAATGGCAACCATAAATGAACAGGGACAACTTACATTAGATAGTCCATTAATTACAGATAAAAATAGTCGTGTTGAAGTAATTGTTTTAATTCCCGACACAACAGAAATAAATGAAGATGAGCCAACCAAAGAAGCACTTTTAGAAGATTTCCGTCAAGCTTGGCATGAAGCAATGACAGGAAAAACTATTCCTGTATCTCAAATTTGGGAAGGACTTGATGATGTCTGAACAACCATTAATTCAAGTTCAAGCTTCTACAGTTTTTAACAGAAATATACGTAATCTTGCCAAAAAATACAGAAGTATTCGTAATGATATACAGCCTGTAATAGAACAACTGGAAAGGGGCGATTTACCAGGAGATAAAATACCTGGAATTGGATATGATGTTTTTAAGCTAAGAGTTAGAAATAGCGATATTCAAAAAGGTAAAAGTGGCGGCTACCGTCTAATTTATTACGTCAAAACTGCAACGGGAATTATTCTCCTAACTATTTATGCAAAATCTGAACAAGCTGATATTTTAGGTGATGAAATTAGAAGCATTATTACTGAATATGAAAAAATTACAGTTGAAGAGACTTAATATAATAATCAGGACTTACGCAAGTGTCACAAGGAAAGTCTAAATTTAAGTCTGTAGTAGGCACTTTAGTGCCAAAAATAAGCGATAAATCGCTTACTACGAACAGAGAAATATGCCAGTTGCGTAAGTCCTAATAATATTTGGAGGTTACAATGAATTTCTCTCTTTACTCCGATGTCATCTTATTACGTGATATTCCCGAAGAAGGTTTATATGCTGGAGACATTGGAACAGTAGTTGAACAACATAATGTTCAAGGACTAGAAACAGGATATAGTGTTGAATTTTTCGATATGACGGGAAATACCGTAGCAGTTGTCACATTACCAATGAGTTGTTTCCGCTTACCAACCAGTGCAGATAGACCTACAGTAAGATTTATGGCTAGTGCTGTGTAGGCGATCGCTAATTTTTCAATTCACAAAAATCCTCTACTCACTCCAATAACCAATCAAACAATTCTTTTACCGTAAGATGAAAATCTTTAGCAAATTCTGGTACTGGCAAACGTGCATTTGGTTGATCATAAAATGCCGTTGGTTGATCTGGAAAATAAACAAATATAGATTGTTCTTGTGGATCAATTAGCCAGCCCATCTGAGTTCCATAATTGAGACAGTGTAAAATATTTTTAATAACTTTTTTAATAACTTTAGTTTGGCTTTGATCAGGTGAGAGAATTTCAATAGTCCAATCTGGAGCGATCGCAAAAACATTGGCAACTCTGCCATTTTCCTGACGGGGAATTTTATCCCAACAGAATACAGAAATATCAGGTACAATTGAACGTCCTCCGAAAGTACAACGCAATTCAGAAAAAGCTCTGGCAATCTTTTGAGGTTTTAATATTAAATTAATTGCTGGTGATAACTCAGTTTGAATTACACTATGTTCTCCTTGTGGCATTGGTTTTTGGATGATGCTCCCATCAATATATTCGCTTGCAGGTTCGGTTTCTGGAAGTTGTAGGAATTGTTCTAGGGTGATAATTTGAGCAGGTGTTTGTACCATTTGCAGGTTTCCTTATCTATTTATGAGGGAGAATAATCTGTGATATCCTTACCTTGGTATTCCTATTTCATAAGCATTCAGCCGTCAGCTAACAGCAGTCAGCAAGAAGCTAAAAAACACGAATTTCATCTGGTAAATTGTTAACCTAGCTGGGTATAAGAGTCTGGTCTTAAACTACCACCAATACCAACAATTTGTACCATAGTTCACCCACAAAACCAGAATTGTTAAACAGCGGAATCATTACGACTCTGACAATTGTTCTGACAATTGTAAAGATGAGTTTTGTTTTGTGTCAACAATCAACGGTTCGACTCCGCTCACCGACCACGGTTCGACTCCCCTCACCGACCACGGTTCGACTCCGCTCACCGACCACGGTTCGACTCCCCTCACCGACCACGGTTCGACTCCGCTCACCGACCACGGTTCGACTCCCCTCACCGACCACGGTTCGACTCCCCTCACCGACCACGGTCAACCGTCAACAATCATAGAAGTTATAATCAAATCAACCTTACTTAAACTTTTATGACTAAATGGTTTAACACCGCAGGCCCTTGTAAACCGGATATCCACTATACCCTACCCACCACCGAACGGTTACCAGAGTTAAAACGCCTGATTGACCAACAAAATTACTTTGTCATCCATGCACCCAGACAAACAGGTAAAACCACTGCCATGCTCACCCTAGCACAGGAATTAACAGCTAGTGGTAAATATACCGCCGTTATGGTATCCGCAGAAGTAGGCTCTGCTTTTCCCGATCAGCCAGAAGTAGCAGAAAGAAGGATTTTAGATGCTTGGCAAGATGCTATTGACTGTTGGCTACCAACAGAATTACAACCACCTTTCTT